>CACAYQ010000013.1 GCA_902536695.1 uncultured Bacteroidota bacterium
CATATCTACATTGGCTGACCAACTCAATACCCCATTTACTGTCGTATTACCCGTTAAGTCCTTCTCTGCTCCTCCATCTAAATCTAAATTATTGTATGGACCCGACTTGGAACCAAAATCATCTATATCCTGTGCACTAGCCCCATCATAACTCACTGTACTCGTGCCGGGTGTAAACGTACCTAAACTAGTTACTGTTCCACCCAACTCAAGTGTCCCCGATCCGGAAAAAGTAACATTACCACCCGTAGCATCAAAACTGCCATTAGCATCGTATTTTCCTGTTGATAAAGTTAATGTACCGTCAATATCCGTAGAACCTGCAACAGTAGTAGTTGTGGTTCCAACATCATATGTACAGCCGCTACTTAATGTAAGTGATCCTGATAAAGTAACATCAGCATTGGCTGTAACTCCGCTCGTATTAGAAATAATTAAGCTTCCGGCATTTAAAGCAGATGATATCGTTTGAGCTGAGGAACCATTTAAACTTAAAGTTCCTGATGATGTAGTTAGCGTTCCAGAATTTGATATTGTACCCTTAACGTCAAGTTGGTATGTTGACATATCTAATTCTCCAGACGAAATAGTGAAATTATTATCTACAGCCACATTTGAAAGTGCATCCACGTCATAAGAACTATTAGAAATAGTAAAATCATAAAAATTAGCATTTGAGTGCATTGACAGGTTAACATCTGACGATGTTCCATCGAACCAAATTAGTCCCCCTTCAGGATGAAATAAATTAGCTGCAGCTCCATCAAAATCTCCAGCTACAGTTATAGTTCCATCTGTTATAGCCTCCGTTGTGGTAGCAGAAAGTTCTAATTCCCCATTAATATCAAACTGACCTCCTGACATCGTTAATTTACCGTCTATATCGGCTTTGCCCGTACATTCTATTTCACCATTAGAAATATTAATAAAACCACCTGACTGCGAAATAGAAGCTACTGTTATTTTTTCAGCTGCGTCATCCGATTTCAGTGTGCCGTCTGTAATAGTAAGAGCTCCAAGTAATTCTTGATTTCCCACAAAATATAAATTTTTAGAGGTAACGTTATAAGATAGACTACCAATGTTATTTCCTCCCATATCGATATACCTGTTTTCAGAACTTGTTCCTGATGTATTATCAAGAATGGCAATGGTATGATTGGCGTTAGCATTAACCGTAACACCCGAAGCAACAGATAATGAATATTGTGTTGAATTTCCACTTTCACCATTAATATTCATTGTTCCAGCTGTTAGATTAAGAGTTCCTGCAGCCATTTCAAATTTATGTTCTCCTGTATTCTCAGTACTATTGTAATTTCTAATATTAATTATTCCTCCAGATTGTGTTACGGTTCCAGTTGTAATATCCATTGCATCCGATACATTTAGGGTCCCACCTGAAACATCTAAAGTACCTCCATTGATATTTAAATCAGATGTTTTGTCACTTTGTTCCCCAAAACTCATGGTCCCTCCATCTACATCGATCGTCCCACCATTTAAATTAAAACCAGTATACAAATTAGTTGAACCAGTATTTTTAGTCGCTGTAAATGAACCCGAAGTAATTTGTAATGTCCCTCCTTCAACAGAAACATATTGGCTTACAGTGATCGTCTCACCGTCAATAATAAATGAATTTGAGGAACCAGAATTTAATGCTAATGCCCTACAGTCAATATTTCCTGTAGTAGTAATATTGGAAGAACCTGATTTTCTTATATTTATATAGGTATCGCTAAATCCTCCCAAATTCGTATTTGTACCATTTCCATCTAAATAAAAGGTAGCTGTTGAAGGGCTAATAAGCGATCCTGCATTAGAAAAATTTCCGGCACAGTAAAGTGAATTTCCGTTGATATCTAGCGTACCACCCAATATGTTAATGTCTCCTTCCGTGCTTACAGTTCCATCTGTAGTCTTATTTCCCGATTGATCGATTTCTAAATTGTAATAAGTGTCAGCCAAAACCGACTGAGTTCCTCCATCATATTCAACAGTCCCATTATCAGTACTTAGTGTGGCTAAACTCGTAACTGTTCCTGCCAACTGCAGTCTCCCGTTGCCTGTGAAATCTATTTCGCCACCAGTTGCATCAAAATCACCATCAGCGTCATAAGTTCCTGTTGAAATTTCCATTTCTTCATTGATATCAGAAGCTCCTATAGTTTGATGGGTGTATGACGATAAATTATACTTAGTTGTAGAACTTTGCAAGGTAAAAGTACCGTTACATGTAATATCTCCACCAGCTGCGGGTGTCCCAGAACCACTCAATAACAAATTATAATACGTATCTGAAAAAATAGTTTGATCTGTTCCGTCATATTCAACCGTACCTGCACTTGTTCCTAAAGTACCTAAACTCGTTACCGATCCTGCAATACTTAAGGTACCCGCTCCCGTAAATATTATGCTTCCTCCTGTTGCATCAAAGGCTCCATTGGCATCACATATTCCTGTACTTGCATTGATAGCACCATTAATATCCGAACTCCCAGTGATTGTAGCCGTAGTTGCCGCTAAATCGAAAGTTGCACCAGACTGGACGGTAAGAGTGCCAGCTACATTAATCGCTCCTTGTGCTGTTTTATTTCCAGATTGATCTATTTCAAGATTGTTATAATCGTCAGCCAACACATTTTGGGAACTTCCGTCATACACAACTGTCCCTGTTGTGGCATCAAGAGTTCCTAAACTTGAAACTGTACCAGCTAGTAATAATTTACCTGCACTAGCATCTGTAAAATCAATTTCTCCATTCGTCCCATCAAAAGAACCATTCACATCCACATTACCAGTGCTTATCCGAAGAGTACCATCAATGTCGGCAGCGCCTGCCACATCAACATTGTATTCATTGGATCTAAGTCCACCTGTTGTTACGGTAAGATTGCCAAGTAAGGTCTGGTTTGCATTCAAATAATAATTTTTTGATGAGCTCACGTTAAATGTTAAACTTCCTAAGGAGTGACCCTGTAAATCAAGGTATCTATTTTCAACACTAGCAGCCGAAGTATTATCAATAATAGCTAGCGTATGATTAGCATTTGAATTTACAGTAGCACTAGCGTCAATAGAAATAGAATGATAGGTAGTATCACTACGTTCTCCGTTTATATTTAATGTTCCTGCAGTAAGATTTAAAGTTCCTCCATCTATATCAAATTTATGATCTGCATCTCCTTCTCCAGACGAATTATAATTTCTTACATTCACTGTACCACCTGTCTGAGTAAATGTACCTCCAGACATGTCAATACAATCAGAGACATTTAATGTTCCACCTGAAATATCTATTGTTCCACTCGCTATATTTAAATCAGCAGTATTATTAGTAGCATACCCAATATTTACTATTCCTCCATCTATATCAATTGTTCCCCCATCAAGTTCGTGCAAGGAACTGCTGTTTTTGGATGTATTCAAAGAACCCGAGGTAATTTGTAAAGTTCCCCCATCAACAACTATTTTATCGTCTAAAGAAACAGCCCATCCTCCAATTAAAAAGGTCCCAGTGTTCGAGGACTGCAACCATACATAATGGGCGCTGATATTTCCATTTACATTCACATTAGCATCATCAGAAACCTTGATAGCAATTTCTTGATCATTAATGGCATCAACAGTTTGTGTGCCGGAAGAACCCTTGAGCACTAAATATCCATTCGTAGAGCTGCTATTAACCAACGAACCACTTGTTTTTGTTAGATTCCCTTTAAGATTGATGTTCTGTCCGCCATTAAAATCCAATTCTCCTCCTGTCAAAACTAAATTTCCATCAATGGATAAATTTCCTGCAGCTGTTTTGGTCCCTGACTGATCAATTTCTAAGTTATAATAAGTATCCTCTATTACAGATTGTGTGCCACCATCATACTCTACTGTTCCTGAGCTTGTACTTAATGTTCCTAGGCTTGTTATTGTACTGGCACATTCTAGTCTTCCATCACCGGTAAATGTAACAGTAGCACCTGTAGCATCAAATGTTCCGTCAGCATCATACTTCCCCAAACCTTCAATATTTAAGGCCCCATTTATATCTGTTGCTCCAGATGCAGTTAAGGTTTGTCCATCCGCTACGGTTAAAGTTTTTGATGCATCTACAGTGACAGTTCCTAAAGTATTTGTGGAAGCATCTACAATAATATCATGACTTATAGTTACATTTTGGCTTGACGTTGGAACAACCTCACCTCCCCAAGTAGATAGCGAACTCCAATTTCCAGTTGCGTATGATTTTTTACCACATGATCCACAAACAACTCGTATGTTGTCTATTCTTTCACCACTTCCTCCCCAACCTTTTGTTATCCTAAACGCTAGATCACCAGTTTCACTACCATCGGTTGTGTAGGTAGCTACCAATTCCTTCCAAGTGTTTAGTTGATTTCCTGTTCCGTTATAATTGTCGTAAGAAATATCTTGAACCGTTACATTATCTCCGCTTCCAGAACCATTCAAAGAAACTATCTGCATTTTTATGGCTCCATTAATGTAAGTGGTCATGGCAATGCTCGCATAAAAATTATAGGTAACACCGGTAGTTGGTGTAAGCACATACTGAATAGTTGAGCTCCCAGTAGGACTTTGATAGTAACTATCAGAGCTAGATGCGCCATTTCCATTGTCAATAACAGTTGTTCCGGTTCCATTGTTTCCCCAACCTTGCAGACCAGAGGTGTTGGATATCACATCGTAGCCGTTGCTGTAGCTTTCAAAATTGTCATACCAAAGGACTTCTTGAGAAACAAAAAAAAGTGGAATGATGACAATTGAAAGAGTAGAAATTAATTTATTCAAAATATTTACTTTGTGTTTTATTTACTTTAAATAAATTATTAAATAAAAAGTATTTAAATAAAACTATTAAAAAGTAAGTAAATTTCCTGAATTATTTTAATTATATGTGTTTAAAAATTAACGTTAATCATGCAATAATTAACTCTAATTTTATCATTTAGTACTTATAAGTAAACATTGTAAAAATGTCGATTAATGTGTGAAAAACAAAAAAGACGTGTTTTATATTACCAATCGTCTGATCTGAATGGAGATATTGGTAGATTAAATTCATTGTATATCAAAGGAGTCCCCGGATTATCAGACCAAGCATATCGTATAGCAATTGGATTCTTAACAGCATCCGAATGGGCAGTTAAAACTCCGTTTTTTAAAATCACATTAGCCCAATGAAATTTTTTATCATGGCCTGCAACTGCAACATTAGAATGGATGTCACTTCCAACAAAGTTGAGATTTGAGTTAGTAAATTTCACCATTGCTTTGTTTTCTTTGAAATAAATTTCTTGAACATAAGATGTAAACTTTTTTGGGGAGTTGTCATCATAGGCAATCCTCATAGCTTCTATTGCTAATCTGAAGCCAATATCTTTCTTATTTTTTGGGTGAATATCATATGCTTCTCCAATGTCAATTGATGTAATCATGCCATTATTATTTAACTCAGATACGACTAACTGAGACTCTCTTAACATTGCCCAAGAACTATTATATGCGTTTGGATTTGGTTTTTGGAAGTTCGGTAATTGTACAAATAAAAAAGGTAAATCTTTATTTTTAAAAAGATCACGCCAATCATTAATCATGTCCAAAAATCTATCTCTGTATACGTAGGCTAAATCTCTTTTTGCATTCGCCTCACCTTGGTACCAAATAACCCCTTTAATTTTTACATCTCTTAATGAAGCAATCATACCATTATATAAGCCTACTGGACGCCAAAAACGGTTTTCTGCTGGCTTTAAAACAGGCATTTTGCACAAGTCTGCATATTGCCAATCGTCCATAATTTCGATTTTTTTTTGTTTTGATTTTAATTCCAACATATCACCAAACATAAATCCAGCTCTCCAGCGGTAATTGTAAACTTTTACTTCTAATTTATTTTTTCCTTTTTTTAGTAGATCAGAAGAGAACCAGTAATCACGATCAACATACCTTAACTTCCTAGTTCCAATGAAGACACCGTTCAAAAAAGTAGAGTCAAAATCACCAATTTTACCTAAGTATAGGTGGGTGTTTGATAGAGAGGGATCATCAATTATAAATTCATTTTTAAACCAATAAACACCAGTTTGGCTGTGAAAAGGTTGTTTCTTGTATTTGTAAGTATGATTAAAAAACTTAGAATTATAAATAGTATCCATCTGAAAAATTTTCTTGTTTGCTATATTAATCCAATCGCGCAAATCACTTTGATTTTTTTTCTCAAGCGAATCCAAAAAACCATCTAATCGTGCTTCGTTTAATCTTTTTGAGACCATTTCGTATTTCAAGGCACTCTCCTCGCTCATCCAAGATTCAACTGGACTACCTCCTACTGCAGATATGACTAGACCAATTGGAATATTAAGTTGATTTTGGATTTCTTTTGCGAAAAAATATGCAGCTGCTGAAACATTATAGATTGATTTTGAGTTTATTTTATTCCATTTTGATGGTTTAATATCACTTGCCTCTTCATGAAAATTAAGCTGACTTGGTACCTCTATGTACCGAATTTCATCAATCTTTGAAATCTTGAATTCTTCTGGAAAATTTTTCTTAACGGATTTCATTTTCATATGCATATTAGATTGTCCTGAGCATAACCATACGTCTCCAACTAATAAATCCTCAAGAATTACTTTTTGACTATCACTTCTTCGCTCCCCGCGCCAGAGACGATGAGATTTTTTATTTCCGATGAGTTGTTATCTTTTAAAGAGGACTGATCGTACACGTACTGCGCTTTCCCGCTGCAATGCCTGTTTTTCCAGTCCGTCTCCATACGGTTCCCTTTAATTTGGCCGTGTGCAGTCTCCCCATCATTCCCATTGTCAGGGTTTGAGTAAGTAAATTTGACTTTGCCGTCTGAGCTCCATGTGCCAGTGACCTTAAAAGATCCATTACGAGGATCGGTGGCGCCACCAGTGATCGTGCCATTATCGTGAAAGGTGAGCATCAGGTCGTCATTACCGCGGTCTATAACTTTTGAACCAAACATGGTTTGCCACTGGCCGTGCCACGTCCCAGACGGAGGAATGATACTCTTTAGTGGTCTCACGCTTGTTTTCGTTGTGCTTGTCTTCTTTCTTTCAAAATAAAATTTGGAGGGTATCTCATAAACTGCGGAAAATTCATGAAATAAGGAAGCATCATTCCATTCTCCATTCTCCCACAACATTACTCGGTTTTCATCATGTTCTGAGTAGTTGTTGGGTTCTCCTGCTCTCCAATTAGTATAGGACCAGTCCTTACCGTCAGACCATTTCCAATGATCTGGTCCAGGTCCATTGCCACATCCTTTACGTATTCCTCCAATCCATACAATCTCTCCACCTGCGATTCTCCTCACTTGTTCATTCTCGAGAGTATTGGTAATGCAAGCGAGATCACCACCCATAATTACTGCCAGTTTTTTATGTTTATTCCAAGTCATTTTTTCTGGAATGTATCTATAAAAGCTTTTATATTCAGACTTAGTACCTGCTTCTTGAGCTGTTATTGTATATCCAATAAATACAACAATTAAAAACAGATTTATCTTTGCAAACGATATTTTATTCATAGCTGAAATTTTTATAAAATGCAACAATCATTATGCCATAAATTAAATATTACTATAATTACCAATATAATTCAATTACTATCTTAAAAAACGCAGATACAGTACTAGTTGTTTTTTCAGGCATATCTTTTGTTTGTTATGGATTATCTCTTTTTTTTTCAGAGAAAATGAAAAAAGAATTTGTAAGGTTCCAACTAGAAAAATTCACTATTCTAGTAGGATGTTTGGAAATACTTGGAGGTGTAGGATTGTTTATTGGAATATTTTTCACTCCGTTACTTATCTTTTCTTCTGCTGGTCTGTCCGTTTTAATGTTGTTAGGAGTATTAACTAGGATTCGTTTAAAAGATAATTTTATAATGATTTTACCCGCATTTTTTTTCTTAATTTTAAATGGTTACTTATTCTTTAAATTTATGTAAAGCAAACCATTATGTTAGTCGAATATGTTAAAATAGCTGCTCAAATTACAATTGCATTGTCCATATACAATGTTTGGTTTTTTAGATTTAATAAACCCACTAGATATCGGGGAAAAAATGCAGAAACCATGAAGGATGAATTTATTTCTTATGGCCTTCCTGATTATTTTGTATGGTTAATTGGTTTCTTAAAAGTAACTCTTGCTACATTGCTTTTAATTGGTATTTATATCAATTCACTTGTTTTTCCAGCATCAATCGGTATGGCCATTTTAATGGTTGGAGCGATAGCAATGCATATAAAAGTTAATGATGATATCATCAAATCACTTCCAGCAACAATATTTTTAATCCTTTCACTATCTGTTGCATTTTTATAATTCATGTATATCTTTACGTGAATTGTTAATTGAGATTTGTAGTTTAAGTTAATCTCCTTTGGTAATTTTTGGGTGGGCCATTTTGGCTCACCCTTTTTTATGCTGCAAAATACCTTCGTTTTTTGTAAAACATATCTATACAATATTTCTTATTTCATTATATTGATAAGGAATTATTATTTACCACAAGTGAAAAAATTAATCGTACTACCATTAAGCATATGGTTTTTTTTAAAACCACATGCTCAGACTTCTAATTTGGGAAAACCTATAAGTTGGAATGAAAAAATAAATAACAATGCAATTCCATTAAAAAAAATGCTAGGCTTCAGTCAGGTTCAAGTTGATGCTGAAGACATAATAAATGATTCACTTAAAGATAAGCCCTGGAGGTTTGGTTATAAATACAATACTAATTATTCACTAAATACCCATGGCCGCTGGGTTATTTTGCCAAATGGAGATAAACTTTGGCAACTTGCCATAGAAAGTAAAAATGCATTATCTATTAACTTATTGCTTAAGGATTTTCATTTACCTCCGAAAGCTCATTTACACATATATGACATCAATAAAACAAATGTGATTGGTGCATATACAGAAAAGAATAATCGTAAAGATGGTGAATTAGGTACTGAACTTGTGCACGGAGATAAAATAGTGGTGGAATATTTTGAGCCAAAATCGGTCAAGTTCCATGGAAATTTTAGGATTTCAAACGTTATACACGGCTATAGGTCTCTGAGTAGTATTCAGCACAGCTTAGCAAAAGGGCTTAATTCTTCTGGTGATTGCAATATAGATGTAAATTGTCCCCTTGGTGTTGGCTGGGATAATGAGATTCGCTCAGTTGCTATGATTGTGGTTAACGGAAATGGAATTTGTACTGGAGCATTAATTAACAATACTTGTAACGATGGAACTCCTTATTTTTTAACGGCAAACCATTGTTTGGGTGGTAGTACAGGTTCGTGGGCGTTTCGCTTCAATTGGGAAAGTCCACCTGGAACTGAATCTTGTGCCACAACTGCTGGGTCAACCGATCCAGGTCCTCCTTATGACCAAACTGCTAATGGGGCCACGATTTTAACAAATTCTTCTGCTTCTGACTATGCACTATTGGAAATAAATAACATGACGCTATCTGACGCTCAATCTTGGAATTGTTTTTTTGCTGGTTGGGATGCTTCAGATTTGACTACAGTTACTGAAGCAACTGGAATTCATCATCCCTCAGGAGATGTTAAAAAAATATGTAGAGAGAATGACTCTCCTTTCCATTCAAATGCTGCAGGAGCAGCTGTTTGGTATATAAATCAATGGGAAGAAGGGGTTACTGAACCCGGATCCTCTGGATCTCCTCTATTTGATCAAAATCATCGAATTATTGGACAATTATATGGGGGGTTAGCGGCATGCTCAGGAACAAACAACAATGGTCAATATGATTATTACGGTAGAATTGGTGTTTCGTGGAATAATGGTTTAAGTTCATATCTTAATCCAACGGCATGTGGTGGTTCAGTTTTGACAGATGACGGATATGATCCAAATACTCCTACGCTCCCAGATGATGCAGGTGTGACCTCCATAAGTTCACCATCTGGTGCATATTGTATTGATAATTTTACCCCAGAAGTTACCCTAAAAAATTATGGAACAAACAATTTGAATAGTGTTAACATCAACTACAATATAGACGGAGGTACTAATAATGTTTATCAATGGACTGGTAATCTTACTCCTGGAAGTTCACAAGTAGTAACTTTCCCCTCCATGATAACTTCCGCTGGTGCTCACACATTTAATGTTTTTACATCTTCACCAAACGGAAATACAGATAGCAATCCTCTAAATGATGGAGGAAGTTCTAGTTATTCTGCAACCATTGGAGGACTTGATGTTTTAGTTGAAATTAATACAGACTGTTGGGGGTCTGAAGTTACATGGTCCATAGAAGATAGCTCAGGTAATACCTTAGTAAGCGGAGGTCCATATGCGGATGTGACAGGGGGTGAAAATATTACAGAAAATATATGCCTAGCAGTAGGCTGTTATGATTTTATAATAAATGATAGCTATGGTGATGGTATGTATGGATCACAATGGAATTCATGTAGTGTGGATGGAGATTACAACATTGTTGATGTATCAACAGGTGTAATATTAGCATCCACAATAGCCCCAAATGCAGATTATGGTAACCAGGAGATAAATAACTTTTGCGTTTCCCAAGCTTGTTCATGGTCATTATCGTCAACTACGGTAGTTGACACCTGTTTTGGTAATAACAATGGTCAAATTACAGTGAATGTTGCTGGTGGTTTAGGTCCATTTAATTACGATATTGGAAACGGTAATCAAAGTTCAGGCGTATTCAATAACCTTCAGCAAGGAACGTACACTATTTATGTTTCTGATACGGGGTGTACGTCATCAATACAGGTGAATTTACAAGGTCCAACCCCAATTACAGCATCATTTAATAACACAGATGTTACATGTTATGGACTGAGCGATGGAGGTATAACAGTAAGTGGATCAGGTGGTACACCGCCCTATATATATGATTTTGGTTCTGGTTTTGTTAATAGTAATTCTATAAATTCTCTATCCGCAGGTAACTATTCTATTTTAGTTCAAGATGTGAATGGGTGTTTAGGATCTACAACAGCAACTGTAAATGAACCGATGGATATAGATGCCTTTATTGTAGTTTTTGATGAAGTAAATGGTTCTGACGGAGTAATTAATATTACCGTGTCCGGGGGGAATCCACCATATAATTTCAATTGGTCTGGACCTCAAGGCTATACTTCAACCAATGAAGATATAGGTGGATTAGTTGGTGGTACATATATATTAAGCGTCACAGATGCGATTGGATGTACAGGGTCGGATACCATTGTGGTAAACTCGTTTGTAGGCTTAGAAAATCTCATTACAGATCAATTAAAAGTTATTCCTAATCCAAGCTCAGACGTGATTGAAATCCAAGGAGTTTCTGGAGACTTTCAAATTGATTTATATGATGTAACAGGAAAGTTTTTAAACTCTTTCACTGAAAAAACAATCGACTTATCATTTTGTTCTAAAGGATTATATATGCTGAACATTTCAAATCAGTACAGTTCAAGAATGCTTCGTGTAATGATGAAGTGAGATAAAGTTTTAATATACCAGAATAATGGTATTGCAAAATCTAGTTATTATTAGTCACTTTACATATCAATTAATTGTATTTCAAAAAGGGATTTGTTGTTAAGTTGGCTTGGGCAATTTGCAATTCAATCCCTTTTTATGTTTTATCGGTTTAAGAAGCTATTAAGTTTTGGTTCATGTTTATATATTTAGATAATGAAAGCCCTAGTAATTGGATCGACAGGTGCTACCGGAACAGAACTTACTAAGCAGTTAATCGAGCAAGAGGAGTTCACTGAAGTACATGTTTTTGTTCGAAATGTTCCAACAATTAATCATCAAAAATTGAATGTGCATAAGGTAGATTTCAATGAAATAAGTTCTTGGTCAGATCAACTTAAAGGAGATGTATTGTTTTTAACTATGGGTACGACATTGAAAACAGCCGGTAGTAAAGAGGCTCAATATAAAGTTGATGTCACCTATCAGTATGAAACAGCTAAGGCTGCGGCTAATAACAATGTGCCCAGATTAATACTTATATCATCTATTGGGGCTAATCATAATTCCATCTTTTTTTATCCAAAAATTAAAGGGAAATTAGAAGAGATGGTGAAAAAGCTCAATTTTAAATCAATTTGTATTTTACGTCCCCCAGTACTAGATAGAGGAGAGGCTATGATGAGACCAACGGAAAGAAAGACAATAGCTTTCGTAAAAAGGCTAAATAAATTTGGATTGTTGGTTTCTCAAAAACCCATGACTACATTATTGTTAGCCAACAAAATGATACTATTAGCAACTAAAGAAACCATACATAAAACAATTAGTTTAGAAGCAAAAGATATTTTTAGTTTAAAAAACTAATATCTCTGATGAATATTGTTCATTTTCAGAAAAAAGCTCTACTTGTATGATGAACCAACTTATGGAAAAATTCAGCCCCTTTTTCAGTAATATCGATGTATTTAATTCTTTGGTCCTTCTCAGAGGTTATTTTCACTACTAATTCTCTTTCTTCTAATGAATCTATCATTGCTTTAAGTTTAGTAAATGAAATTTCAAGCTCATCTTGTACCCATTTAACATTTGGTAGTTTTAGGTCCTTTTGTTTTCGCAATAAGATTTCAGAAAACAGATACATTTCTCTATGATCAATTTTTGAAGAATTAAAAGTATTAAAGAGTTTTTTTGCTGTATTATTTATTTTTTCGTAATCAAAATTTGAGACTGGACTACTCATAAATTCAATTTAACTTTTAATCTAATTAACTCAACATAAGGCGACAAAATAAAGCCAGTTTATAAGAACGCATTGTATGTAAGCTGACTTACCTTCATAAAAAATTCCTTGCCATCATCAGTGATGTCTATAAATTTAATTCTATGGTCTTTTTTAGAACTTATCTTTATTATAAATCCTCTGTTTTCTAAACAAACCAACATGGATTTAAGTTTTGTAAATGATATACCAAGTTCATTTTGAACCCATTTAACATTTGGCAGATCCATCTTTTCAGACTCTCTTTTAAGTATCTCTGAAAGTAAATACATTTCTCTTAGATCAATCCCATTTTGATCAAAGATTTTAAAAATACTACCCATTGCTGCGTTTATTTTTACGTAATCAAAAACTTCACTCATTAAAAAAAGCTTTAAAACATTATATCCAAACGTTAACCAACGTTGATTATTAACTGTACCATAAAATAGCTAAAAATATTTTTATTTACTCTCATAAAAATAGAATATTGACCATTTTTAAAAAAGTTATTTTTTAAAAATTATTTTTTTTAAAAAGATGTAAGACATAAAATTACAAAGTTGATACACAAATTTTTAATATATGAAAATTACCTCATAACATTTACTTTTTATCATATCCACAATAATTTTGAATTTATAATTTAAATTAGTTAAAGATTTTAACTTGTGCTAAATTCCAATTTTTACATATATATACTATTTCTGGCGTTATTTTTTTCTTCTTCATGTAAAAAAAATAATGATAATGAAGTTACTATATTTTGTCCCGAAGGATACGAACTTTTACTAAGAGATGAATTTGAATCTTTTAATTCTAACCACTGGTCGAAAGGGTTAACGAATGATATCGATGATCAAATTAGAATGATATGGAATCAACACACTGGAGGACGACATCTACTCAACGATAACTATGCGGGTTATATTACAGATCAAAATACATTTGTGGAAAATGGTCAACTCATTTTACAAAACAAAAAAGAGACGATTCAAGGAGTTGACCCAGTTGGCATCTTTGAGTATACCACAGGATGGATAAATTCCTTGCAAAAGATAAATTTCAATGGAACTCAAAAAGGTATATACATTGATATTAGGTGTAAATTTCCCACTGGCGATAAAGTCTGGCCGGCTATATGGCTTATAGATGATTCACCAAATAGAACTTGGCCGCCCGAAATTGACATTTGGGAGTATTTTGGCAAATTCTTTAACACAAATCAAATGGACAGAATGTATATGAGATACATATATGGGACTTGGAATAATAAAGAAGATCATAGCTCATTTATAGAAAATTTCCATCATTATTATGATGCATCTTCTCAATGGCGTAACTATGGTTTTAACTGGACTGATAGTACTATGCGGTGGTATATTGATCAGAATTTAGTTCATGTGAAGACTAGAGGGACGGATATCCCTACTGCTGATTGGCCTGATAAACCCATGTGCTTTGTAATAAATAATGGGCTGTTAAATGTAGTAGATGAAGGAAATACTACTTTCCCAAACTCATTAATTTTAGACTACATCAGAGTTTTTAAAGAAATGGATTGATCTAATATGACCAATAAGTTGGAATGGCATAAAAGTCAAGATTGGATAAAGCTTAGTTCAGTTAAAGATGACATGTATGTATTTATTGATCTCAAAAATGGGGGTTCAATTCAGGAGTTAAAACTTCAAGGAAAGTCAGTTATAAGCGAGAATCCAAATTTCGATTACGAAGATTCATTCGCTTCATCCATTTTGTTTCCATTCGTAAATCGGTTAAGAGAAGGCAAATACAAATTTCAAGGAAAAGTTTATGAAGTTCCTATAAATGAGCACGGAGGAAATGCACATCATGGTCTTTTATTTAATAAGAGATTTTCCTTAATAGCTTGTGAAGCTATTAATAATGAAGCCAAGGCT
This sequence comes from uncultured Bacteroidota bacterium, assembly GCA_902536695.1. Classification (GTDB taxonomy): domain Bacteria; phylum Bacteroidota; class Bacteroidia; order Flavobacteriales_D; family Parvicellaceae. The sequence goes on from CACAYQ010000013.1 coordinate 14,703, forward strand.
ATAATTCAGTATGAAACTAAGGGAGAAATTGGATATCCTTTTGCATTTAAAATAACACTTACATATACAATTGGAAATAATTACATGTACATAAACATGAAAATTAGAAATTTATCTCAAAATGAAATACCATACTCAGTTGGTTGGCATCCTTATTTTTTATCGTCTGATCTTTCGAAAAGTAATGTTTTATTTGATAAGTCAGTTGACGTAATAACGGATCAAAAAGGAGTTGCTTTTAAGTTTGTAGACTCACCTTCAAAAGTAAAGCTAGTCCCAGCCCAAAAGAAGATTGACGATTGTTTTAAATTAAATAATAATTTGGTGAAATTTTCTACGCCAGATTATAATTTGACGCTTTCTATTGACAGTACCCCTGCATTCGTTCATGTGTTTAACCCCAATTTTGAGGAATTATTAGCGATAGAATTAACATCTGGCATTTCAAATAGTTTTAATCACGATAAAGGATTAGACATTTTAAAAAGCGGAAATTCAACAGAAGTTAATTGGGAACTTTACTTAGAATAGGTCTATTTGTTAAGATAATTTTCAAAGCTATTTCAATATTTCTACACCATTATGTATGTGAACAAGATGAGTGGCAAGATTAATGTTGAATTTTTGGGAGTAAGCTATTTTTATTTTGCCTAAAAACTCTTGAACGAAATTTTCATGAACTAGGTTTATTGTACATCCTCCAAATCCACCACCCATCATCCTTGCCCCAACAACTTGTCTTAATCCTAACGTAAAATCTACAAGAAAATCAAGCTCTTTGCAGCTAACCTTGTACAAATCTCTGAGTCCTTGGTGTGAACTATACAGCAATTTACCCAGTTCAGAAATTTCTCCTTCCATTAAATATTTTGCTGCTTTTGTTGTTCTTTCATTTTCTTCTGATACATATAAAGCTCTTTTATATTCATTAACAAGTAGTTGATTTTTATAATTCTTTATTACTTCAGCTGGAACATCACAAAGAAATTTGTACTCTGGGTATGCAATATTTATTTTTTCTAATGCTGATTTACATTCTTGAGTTCGTTTATTGTACTCACTTGTGGAGAGGTTATGTGAAACATTTGTATTCAGTAAAATGAGCTGGTATCCGTCTAAATTAGCTGGGATTAAACTAGACTTTATTGTTTGGCAGTCTAGTAATAAAAAATGATTTGCCTTACCGTTAATGACAGCATATTGGTCCATAATGCCACATTTGGTGCCTACAAAATTATGCTCTGCTTTTTGGCAAATTAATGTGATTTCTTCATCACTAATTTTTAAATTGAAGAGTTCCTTCAACCCTTTGGCAAAACCACACTCTAGTGCGGCAGATGAACTTACACCCGATCCAATAGGAATTTCACTGACGAAAATGCAATCAAATCCAGAAAGATTCTCAGGGCATATTTCTTTAAAATAATATAGAACTCCAGTTAGATAACTACGCCATGAAACCGATTTATTTTCAAGATGCATTAAATCAGTCACATAAATGCTTTCATACGCACCAGATTTTATAGAAATCTTGTGATCATTTCTTTTTCTAAACTTGAAAACAATTTTCTTATCAATAGATGCCGGAAGAACGTGACCTCCGTTGTAGTCAATATGTTCGCCAATTAAATTTATTCTTCCTGGAGATGCAACTTCAACATCACTTATAAACTCATTAAACTCTTTCAATTTAATATCCTGGGTTTTGAACTAGATTTGAATTAAGTTGCATTTCATTGAAAGGAATAGGCCATCTAATTTCGTGTTCTGAGAACTGGCCCTGTGGATTACCTGAATTTGACCATGTGGTCTGAGATGAATTAATTCCCTCAAAATATTTTCCAAATCGGATCAAATCGTTTCTTCTCCATCCCTCTAGACATAGCTCTTTTCTTCTTTCGCTCAAAATTTCATTAGAATTGTATTCTTGTGTTCCAACAACTAAATTGGGAACGATTGAATCCGCTTTCACCTCATTTGGAAAAACCCTTGCTCTTGATCTTACCAAATTAATAGTAGCATCTGCATCTGCCTGTGTTAAAGATCCTGATCCATTAAGAGCTTCTGCATACATAAGGAGCACATCTGCGTATCTAATGTAAGGTTGATCCAATGGTGTGTCTGTTCCCCAATTACTAGGCTTAATATTATGCCATTTCCATGGTTTCCAGCTGGCTTTATTTCCTTGATTTCTATGAATATCGCTGAACATTCCTTCTTCGGGTGAACAGTCACATTGATTTACATTATGCTTGGCTATATTGTTTCTCGACCTTATATCATCTTCAGTATATGGTTGTGCAAATGCATAATTATTCCTTCCACCATTAAAAAAACTATCATCAACTCCGCCAAAACCTGAGTCTGGTCCTGCTAATTCAAGATTTGTAAACCAATTGTTTCCTGCAGCACCACCGTTAATAGTTTGTCCCTGAGGTCCGAAAAGAGTACCAATTCTACTCCCTTGATTTAATCCTGGGCCATCTGCACCAATTGAAAAAACAATTTCACTGCTTTGTTCAAAATCTAATGTAAAAATGTCTGGATAATAGGCTACTAGATCATATATGCCACTGTTAATTACTAATGATAGCTTATTGGCTGCCAAACTAAATTTTTCTGTTTCGTAGAGTGGGGGACCTGTCATTTGAAGATATACTTTTCCTAGTAAAGCTTGTGCAGCACCTTTAGTAGCTCTACCATTTCCTTGTTCTTCAGAAAGAACAGATTCGGCATATAATAAATCTTCTATTATACTTTCATAGACATCCTTGCAAGAAGATTGAGAAACTTCAAAATTTCCTATGTCTTCTGACTGAGACTCATTTAAAACAAGAGGAACATTCTCCCAACTTGAAACCAAACAGAAATATAGCATGGCTCTTAAATATTTGTGTTCTCCTATAAATTTATTTTTAGCGTTTTCATCTATTTGATCAGTTGTCATGGCACCTATCTTTTGAATGCCACTATTTACCCTGTTAATGGAGCGATATAATGTGGTCCATACATTTAGAATTGCGTTGTTTGAAGTAGTAAAAGAGTGTAAATAAATGGATCTAATATCAGCACCCCAGTTAGGAATTACAATTTCATCTGCTGCAATGGTTCCCCACATCAGAAGCCAACCATCCCAGTCACTTGCAATAGCTTTAATTTGAGCATAATTACCAATGGTATATAATTCAGCACCTGCTTCATTAGTTAAAATTTCTGATGGAGATGCGAAAACAGTCGGATTCTCTTCAAGATATTTCTGACATGAAATAAATAAGAAGAATGAAAAAATAATAAAAATATGAGTTATGTATTTTAAATAGGTCATATCTAAAAGTTGAATTTGACACTTAAAGTGTACGTTCTTGCTCTGGGATATGCATCGGTGTCAAGTCCAGGTGTTAGTTGATTTCTACCCACACTAACATCAGGGTCCCACCCAGAATAATTAGTTAAAATAAACGCGTTATTAATTGTAGCTCTAAGGATTATACTTCGCATTTTCATTTTTTTAATTTTTTTTGCGGGTATTCTGTATCCAATAGAAGCGTTATTTAATCTAAAGTACGATCCGTCTTCAATGTAATATGAGTGTGCCGCACCTGCGTACTGACCACTGGCACCTGCATTAAAGGAGGTTAGCGTGTTGTCTGGATTATCTGGGCTCCATCTTTCTCTGACCATCCCAAATTTATTGTTCCATGGGTTAGCAGTGTTTGTCCCTTTTGCTAGATTTTTGTTATAAACATCATTTCCATAGGAGAAACTAAACTGAGTCGATACATCAAAGTTCCCAAATTTAAATACGTTAGATAACCCCCCGAAAAAAAGAGGTTGTGTATTGCCTATAATAACTCGATCATCGTCATTTATTATTCCATCTCCGTTTTGATCTTTATATTTTGACATTCCAGGTCTATATTGATCGCTATTTGCAATGAGCGAATTTCTAACTACCCCGTCTTTTAGAGTATAATTATTTAATGTATACCAAAAGGCACCCTCGCCATTATTGGCTGCAGCTGCATCTGCATAAATTTTATCTCTTGCTTGTTCGTTAGTTAAACCATCAAACTCTACGAAATCATTAAATGTATATACTCCGTCATATACAATTCCGTGGATCGCTCCAATGGATTCACCAACTTTAACAATGTAATCATTGTTAATTTGTCCTCCAATAGCAGTCACAAAAAAGTGGTTTGCATCACCAAGGTTAAGGACCTTGTTTTTATTAAATGAGATATTAAAATTAGAGTTCCAATTAAATTTCTTTTTCTCCACTATAGAAGCTATTGTGGTAAATTCAAAACCTTTATTTTCAACTTCTCCAATGTTTTGCCATATTGTTGAATATCCAGAAGTGGCTGGTACTGGTACTTGCAGAAGTAAGTCTTTAGTATTTTTAATGTAATAATCCATCTCTAAGTTAAGTCGATCTTTAAAAAAACCAATGCTTAAACCTATATCTGATTGTGTCGTTGTTTCCCATGTTAGATCGGGATTATTTATGTTGGTAATTGTTGCTCCGTTTACAATTTGATTTCCACCAACCACGTAATTTTGTGCACCCGCTTGTTCTAAGGAAATAAAATTTGGAATAGAATTATTCCCTGTTACACCATAACTGGCTCTCAGTTTAGCATTCGATATAAAATTTACATTCTGCATAAACTTTTCCTTAGAGAATTTCCATGCAGTACCCACAGAAGGAAAAAATCCCCACTTGTTTCCTTTTGCAAATTTTGAAGAGCCATCCCCTCTTGCGCTTACTGTAAATAGATATTTGTGAAACGCATCGTATTGCAACCTGCCCAAAAATGAAAGTAAAGTGGTTGTATTGGCATTGGTGCTGTTCGGTAAGGTAACTTGTGCAGATTGCATATTATTCAGATTAACTCCGGGTATAGGAAATCCAGTAGCAGTAGATTGTTTGTATTTAAATTCGGTGAGCTGTTGTTCATGAACGAGGGTTGAAATAATTCTGTGATTATCAGAAAAATTCTTAGTTATGTCCATACTGTTTGTCCAATTAATACTTTGAAAGGTATTGTCAGTAACTACAGCTCTTCCAATAGTAGCTCTTGTCCATCCAATTTTGTCTGAAAACCAAGCTCTATTTTCCGAATCTCTTTTAAATCCATTGAGTGAAGATTTTAATTTTACATTTTTATTTGGTTTATATTCAAGGTATCCGTTTGCATAGGCTTGTATATTCACTCCATCATTGAAATTCTCAGCTAACATCCTAGTGGGATTGCTTATGTCCCCATTATTATTTGCAATCATTAACCCGTTTTCATCATAAACATTACCTTCCCATTGTCTAGGCGACTGCACAGGGGCAAAAAGCATCGTGTTTGTAATTAACCCAGATCTACCTTGATTGTTGTTTGAAGATGCAGAAACTATTCCAGATCGATCGCTGTATCCAACATTCATTAGAAAGCCAGACTTAAATTTTTCATTGAATGTTTGGGACATATTAAAAACTGCTGTTGCTCTTTGAAGTTCTGTTGTTTTTATTATTCCTTGTCTCTTTTGATACGTAAATGCTCCATTATAATTATGTTTATCTGTGCCTCCATTAATTTGAAATTTGTAATGATTTATAAATGCAGGTCTTGAAATTTCCTTTTGCCAATCTGTTGCTATTACTCCAGAGTCACCAAGTTCCACAGCAACATGGTTTCCAAGTTCATCCATTTTTCTGTATGAGGTAGCTAAAAATAAATTTTGTCCGTCTAAACCTTCTCTCCAAGGTGCATAATCGTTCCGATACTCAATAAACTCTTGGAATGACAATAAGTCAAGCGTTTTACTTATTGTGCTTACGCTGGTATAGTGCTCAAAAGAAATGTTATCTCTACCTTTTTTACCTTTTTTTGTAGTGATAATTATAACCCCATTTGCACCCCTAGAGCCATAAATTGCAGTAGCAGAGGCATCTTTCAGTATATCAATGGATTCTATGTCACTAGGGTCAAGAGAGGATAGGGGACTTGTAGTACTGTTACCTTCACCAATATTTTCTGACGTCCCAGAAATGGGAATACCGTCCAAAACATACAAAGGATCACTAGCTGCATTCAAGGAAGTGCCTCCTCTAATTTTAACTTTAAAGCCAGCATCAGGACCACCTTCCGAAGCAACAACTTGCACTCCTGCCATTTTGTTGGCTAATTGTTCTTCAAAAGTGAGTGATTTTATCTTTTCTAATTCTTTCGACTTAATTGATCCAATAGCTCCTGTTAAATCTTCTCTTTTTAAGGTGCCATAACCAACTACAACAACATCATCTAGTAATTTACTATTTTCTTTAAGAATTATATTTAAAGTGCCTTTTTTGATTTTTTTCACTGGATATTCCTGATTTTGGAATCCAACAAAAGAGAATACTAAAGTATCTGTTTTCTTAGCTTCTATGTTAAAATAACCATCAAGATCAGTTACTACAACATTAGTGTTGTTACTTTTCACTCTGACATTACAGAATGGCAAAGAAGATCCATCATCAGCATTAACAACTCCACTTATTTTAGTTTGGGCATCAATTCCAATGCATGAAATTAAAAATGCAATTAATATTATAATTTTTCTGATTGATTTTATGTTAGTTAAGTTTATCAAGTTAGAGTTATTTCTGTAGGGATAACATCTTTATTTATAGTTAGAGATTCACATTCAAATTTACCTTCTTTTTATCTTTTACAACACAGTAGATTTTAGCTTCATAAGCCCACTTTTTAACATTGTTTTATGTTAAAAGAGGAATTATTTCGTTAAAATAACAAAATATAATTAAATTTATTTAAGTCTAAATTCTTGCAGTTGAATCTTAAAATTTTATTCACTTTTTCTTTATTATGGTTATTAAATGGTGCTTTTTCGAATAACTTAAATTATAAGATTCTTGATGGTGAATGGGAGGTGGTATTTGATAATCTTAACAAAAGTGGCTCACACAACATCGAGGATATTAAACAAATTTTTGATTCAATTGAGCCTGTTAAAATTAACGTACCTTCCTGTTTAGAGACTTATCGAAAGGACTATGAAGGAGTTGCTATTTACAGAAAATCTTTCTTTGTGCAAGAAGATTGGAGGTCCACAAATATTGAAATTCAATTTGAGGCGGTAAATTATATCGCAGAAGTTTGGTTAAATAATGAAGTTGTAGGAACGCATAAGGGTGGATATAGTCCTTTCAGCTTTAGGATAAATGAGACGATAGAGGTAGGTGATACAAATACACTTTTTGTTCGTGTAGTTACTCCTATTATTCTTACTAATCAAAGAATTGATGGTTTAGGCCGTTATGAGGTTCCTTCATGGAGAGGGGCAATTAACGGTGGAATATGGCAGAGTGTAGCTTTAAAATCATTTGGAAAAATTAAAATTCAAGATGTTTTTATTAAACCCAATTACAAAGATCATTCTGTTGTAATGGAATTAGAAATGGAAAATACAACTGAGTCAAAAAAAACAGTAAATACGGTAATTCATTTTCGAGATAGTGATAATCATTTATTAAAGGAATTTGACTTTGAAATCACTTTGGTTCCTGGAAGGAATTATGTTTCAAAAAATACCATCCTACAAAATGTCAAAAATTGGGAACCTAGCTCCCCCAATTTATATTCAATAAATATAAGTGCATATCAAAATGAAAATTTAAATGACCAATGGAGTCACCGATTTGGATTCAGAGAGTTTACAATGGAAAATGGTAGGTTTCACTTAAATGGGAAAGAATTTTTTTTGAAAGGGACATTTTTTGAAGGAGTCTATCCAATACAACTAAGTTGGCCTAATGATGTTAAAATAGCTCAGAAAGAAATACAATTGGCTATAGATGCAGGATTTAACATGATCAGACCATGGAGAAAACCACCCCCTAAAATGTGGTTAGATCTGTGTGATGAAATGGGGGTTCTTACAGTTGGAAGTATTGCAGTTGAATGTATGCATCGTCCAATTGCAACTCCATCATTACCCGAAATGGTTGAAATTGAGGTTAGAGAATCCATAATGCGAGACAGAAATAGAACCTGTATTATCCAATGGGAATTATTTAATGAACTATGGCAACCCGCACTAAAACAAATGATGCGTCCAATGGCATTACTCGCAAGAACTATTGATCCAACACGTATAATACTGGATGAATCTGGTGGTTTTGCGGATGGGGCTAATTTTTATTTACCGTATGAAAATTCTCCAACAAAATTTAATGATATTCATAACTATCCGGGTTGGAAAGTATTTGAAAATTGGATTAGTGCTTTTCTTGGTGTTGGTTTAGAAGATTCAGTGAAAGAGGCAAGAGGACTTCCATCTAAAGGTCCTGGAGATAATGTAGTACCTGGATTACCAATATTTTTATCAGAAATTGGTTACGGAAGTATTCCAAATTTTGAAAACACCAACAAAAAATTTAAAGATAGAGGAAATCCTTTAACTGCTATTTATCGGGACCATTTTGAACTTCAAGAAGGGTATGATATGGCCTTGAAGGAAACGGGATTCCATATTCAGCACCCTGATATTTCAGCATTTTCAAAGTTACAACATGAATTTCATGGGAGGTTAAATAGGAGAATGATTGAGGGCGCTCGAATTAATCCAATGCTAACTGGATATTGTGTTCATGCCTTATGTGCAGGTGATTGGATCTTGGGAGCTGGGATTATCGATATTTGGAGGGATCCAAAAGGTGCTGTCTTCACAGAAACCGCCAAAGCAAATGAAGATAGAATATTAGTCATGAGAGCACAACCTAGAAATGTATATGTTGGATCTGAAATAAATTTGCAGTCCATTTTTGTAAATGAACTCAATCAATTTAAAGGATCTTTAACTATCGAGTTAGAAGACATAAAAAGCAATAAAATCTGGTTTGAAAACTTTAATGTTGATTTCAAAAGTGGAATTAATAAGTTGAATGAGCTAAAAATTAAAACAGTCAATTTAAACGGGAAATATTACTTGGTTGGTAAGATATTTGATCAAACAAAAAAATTAGTTTATAAAAGAAAAATACCAATAAATGTTTACGTAAAATCATCTATAAAAACTAAAAGAAATATTTATGTTCTGGAATCAGATAAAAGATTAAGAAATTATCTTCTAAGTCAGGGAGTTGTTGTAAAAGATTACACTTCCCAATTAGATAAAAAAGGCTTGCTATTAGTCGGTAAATTAGGTGACCTTTCTGATGATTTTAAATTAAAATTAGACAACGCTAAAAAATTTGCTACCAATGGCGGCAACGTTATTTACCTAGATTATAGAGGCAAGTTGATAAACGATTGGAAACCCAGGAAATTACCAGAGAAACAGATCGCATCCCAATTTCCATATAATATGGCTATTATCAATACCAATGGGTTATGGCAAAGTTCTATGCATTTGCTAAAGGATCATCCCATTTTTGAAGGTATTACAGAAAATGATCATATGGACGAAGTTTTCGAAAATATTGGTCCGACTAAATCACTTTTTAAACCTGAAGGAAAAATTATATCGGGTGTAATTTCTACTGACAGATTCCCTGATCAGGATAAAATGAAGCGTCATTTTATTGGTGTTGGTGATGTATGGTACGCCTCAGACTTTTCGGAAATTAAGTACGGTAAAGGATTGTTGATTCCAACAACAATAAAAATTTTGAATTTTCTTAACAAAGATCCTGTCGCAGATAAAATGTTACATAACATGTTGAATTATTATGCAAATTAAAAAATTCATAATTCTATTTACGTTTCTTTTTCCAGCATACAAATGCTATTGTAGTCTCAAAGTTGCTACAATTTTCTCGAGTCATATGGTAATTCAAAGAAACTGTCCCATAAAAATTTGGGGTAGCGGAATAACGGGAAAAAGTGTTTCTGTCAAGTTTCGTGGTGATGAATATGAAACTAACGTTGATAATAAAGGTAATTGGTTAGTTCTGACTGCCCCTTATTTTGCTGGAGGACCCTTTGATATGATAATTCAGAGTGATAGTCAAAAAGTAATTCTTGAGGATTTATTAGTTGGAGACGTATGGTTATGCTCAGGACAATCTAATATGCATATGAAAATGAAATCCGTTAAGAAAAATTTTCCAGAAGAATTCAAGATTTCAAAGATTGATGAAATTCGGTACATAGAGGTACCAAGTCAGCTTAATTTTCATGAAGAGGCAAGTGATATTAAACCATCAAAATGGAATAAAATAAACTCAAAATCAATCTATAATGTTTCAGCAGCTGCATATTTTTTCGCAAAAGAAATCCAAAATCAACTTAATATTCCAATTGGTCTAGTCATATCTGCAGTAGGAGGTAGTCCAGTTGAATCTTGGATGAGCGAGGAGAGTGCCTTGAAATACGAAATGGTCTCAAAAAGATTAAACGAAGCACGATTAGATGGTTTTTTGGATTCGCTTGAGAAAAAAAATCAAAGTGATTTGCGCGATTGGATTAATATAGCAAACAAGAAAATTTTTCAGATGGATACTATTTATAATTCTAAGTTTTTTAATCATACTTACAAATACAAGAAACAACCTTTTCACAGCCAAACTGGTGTTTATTGGTTTAAAAATGAATTTATAATTGATGATCCCTCTCTATCAAACACCCACCTATACTTAGGTAAAATTGGTGATTTTGACTCTACTTTTTTGAACGGTGTCTTCATTGGAACTAGGAAGTTAAGGTATGTTGATCGTGATTACTGGTTCTCTTCTGATCTACTAAAAAAAGGAAAAAATAAATTAGAAGTAAAAGTTTACAATTACCGCTGGAGAGCTGGATTTATGTTTGGTGATATGTTGGAATTAAAATCAAAACAAAAAAAAATCGAAATTATGGACGATTGGCAATATGCAGACTTGTGCAAAATGCCTGTTTTAAAGCCAGCAGAAAACCGTTTTTGGCGTCCAGTAGGCTTATATAATGGTATGATTGCTTCATTAAGAGATGTAAAAATTAAAGGGGTTATTTGGTACCAAGGTGAGGCGAATGCAAAAAGAGATTTAGCCTACGTATACAGAGATAGATTTTTGGACATGATTAATGATTGGCGTGATCTTTTTAAAAATAAAGATTTACCTTTTTTATTTGTACAATTACCGAACTTCCAAAAACCAAATCCAAACGCATATAATAGTTCTTGGGCAATGTTAAGAGAGTCTCAGTTAGTCGTATCTGAGTTAAATAATAATGGCATGATTACATCAATTGACATTGGAGAAGCATATGATATTCACCCAAAAAATAAGAAAGATATTGGCTTCAGATTAGCAATAGAAGCTATGAGGATTGCCTATGATGACAACTCCCCAAAAAAGTTTACATCTTATGTTCAAGAAATTTATTTCAAAGAAAACAAAGCAATGGTGAAATTTACTAACTCAAATCTCAACTTTGTTGGAAGTGACATCCATTCTAATGTTGCAGTTGCAGGCCATGATAAAAAATTTCATTGGGCTAATGTGATTTTAAAAAACGGAGTTTTAACTGCCCATTCGGATGCTGTTAAGAATCCAATTGCTATACGATATGCTTGGTCTGATAATCCGGGGACTCCTTTGATATACAATGAATTTAATCTACCAATATCTCCATTCAGATCAGACGATTGGTAATATAAAACACGTCTTTTTTGTTTTTCACACATTAATCGACATTTTTACAATGTTTACTTATAAGTACTAAATGATAAAATTAGAGTTAATTATTGCATGATTAACGTTAATTTTTAAACACATATAATTAAAATAATTCAGGAAATTTACTTACTTTTTAATAGTTTTATTTAAATACTTTTTATTTAATAATTTATTTAAAGTAAATAAAACACAAAGTAAATATTTTGAATAAATTAATTTCTACTCTTTCAATTGTCATCATTCCACTTTTTTTTGTTTCTCAAGAAGTCCTTTGGTATGACAATTTTGAAAGCTACAGCAACGGCTACGATGTGATATCCAACACCTCTGGTCTGCAAGGTTGGGGAAACAATGGAACCGGAACAACTGTTATTGACAATGGAAATGGCGCATCTAGCTCTGATAGTTACTATCAAAGTCCTACTGGGAGCTCAACTATTCAGTATGTGCTTACACCAACTACCGGTGTTACCTATAATTTTTATGCGAGCATTGCCATGACCACTTACATTAATGGAGCCATAAAAATGCAGATAGTTTCTTTGAATGGTTCTGGAAGCGGAGATAATGTAACGGTTCAAGATATTTCTTACGACAATTATAACGGAACAGGAAATCAACTAAACACTTGGAAGGAATTGGTAGCTACCTACACAACCGATGGTAGTGAAACTGGTGATCTAGCGTTTAGGATAACAAAAGGTTGGGGAGGAAGTGGTGAAAGAATAGACAACATACGAGTTGTTTGTGGATCATGTGGTAAAAAATCATACGCAACTGGAAATTGGAGTTCGCTATCTACTTGGGGAGGTGAGGTTGTTCCAACGTCAAGCCAAAATGTAACTATAAGTCATGATATTATTGTAGATGCTTCCACAAATACTTTAGGAACTGTCACTGTAGATGCATCAAAAACTTTAACCGTAGCGGATGGACAAACCTTAACTGCATCTGGAGCAACAGATATAAATGGGGCCTTAAATATTGAAGGTTTGGGGAAGTATGATGCTGACGGAACATTTGATGCTACAGGTGCTACTGTTACATTTACCGGTGATGGAAGACTAGAATGTGCCAGTACAATAACAAGCCTAGGAACATTAAGTACAAGCTCAGGAACAGTAGAGTATGATGGTGGCACACAATCTGTAATAGAGGATACTTATTATAACTTAGAAATTGATCAGTCAGGGACCAAAACAGCTGCAGGAAATTTATCCATTGATGGAAATTTAGTTTTGACAGGAGGAGAATTGGATTTTAATGGCGGACAGAACATCAATCTTAAAGGGAATCTAACAAAAACAAGTGGTTCGTTGGTTAATAGCAGCTCTACGAATGGATATTTAGTGCTCAAGGGTTCTTCCGGCACACAAACTGTTGATGCCATTAATGATCAAGAAATTGCTATCAAGGTTTCTGATGATGCTAATGTGAATGTAAATGGAAATATCAGCGCCCATTATGTATGGTTGCAGTCCTCGAACACTGGGACCTTTTTAATTGGAGGATGGGCTGTTTCTTTAGACGATAAAATAGTTGTTGATGGGGGAACTTTACAAATTACCTCGGGTTCTTTGAATACATCCAAAAACAGCAGTTCCTTGCACGAACTTGATGGGGGAACAATTGATATAGATGGAGGAATAGTAAATATTGGGTATGCTACTAATAATACTGCTGATTTAAATATAGCGAGTGGAACAATAGATATTTCAGGTGGAACATTAAATGTCTCTGATTGTATTGACATGTCTGGAGGTACATTTACTCAGACAGGTGGTACAGTGAATGTAAGAAATTATAATTCGTCTGGAGAAGGAGATGCAGATCATAAATTTGATATAGATGGAGGAACTTTAAATCTTACTGCAGGAACATTAAATATAAACGGAGAACGTAGTGATACTACCTATCATTCTATTTCTATTGACGCTAGTGCTACTGTAAATTCAAATGCTAATCATACGCTAGCTATTATTGATAATACTTCGGCTGCTAGTGTTGAAAATAGATACCTTGATTTACAGGGTCACTCCTTAGGAAGTTTAACATTTAACGTGAGCTCATCAAAAAATTATTATTTGAATGCAAACCAGACCTTACTTGGCAATCTTACCGTAACAACAGGTGGACTTAGATCCAATGAATACAATGTTGATGTGGCAGGCGCTGCCGACATTGATGGTACTCTTCGGATAAGCACTGGTAATGTGGATGTGAATGGTTCTTTTGATGGGACGAATGGAGAAATTGATTTTACAGATGCTAGTGCAGGTAAATTATTACTAGCTGGTACAGTTTCAAGTTTAGGAACTCTTGATGCCACAACAGGGACAGTTGTGTATGACGGAAGTTCCCAAAATGTGTTGGCTGACGATTATAACAATCTTGAAATAGATCAATCTGGAAATAAAACAGCACAAGGAGCGATTAATGTAGCTGGCACTCTTACCGTCCAGTCTGGTGCAACTTTCGATTTAGCGGCAACTACGGCTACAATCACTGGGAGTTCGGATATTAATGGTGCTATCAATGCAAGTACAGGAATATGTGATGCCAATGGAGCCTTTGATGCAACAGGAGGAAGCATAATATTTACGGGAGCGGGTACCTTAAGTATTGCAGGATCGGTAACGAGTTTAGGTACTTTAGGAACAAGTGCAGGTACGGTTGAATATGACGGAACAGATCAAACTATTTTTTCAGATACGTATTATAATTTGTTATTGAGTGGTTCTGGGACACCCGCAGCTGGTGGAGATATTACATGTAACGGTACTTTTACCTTGCAAAGTTCTACAACTAAGTATAATTTATCGTCATACACCCATCAAACTATAGGAGCTTCTGATATCAATGAAGAAATGGAAATTTCAACAGGAACTTATGACGCTGATGGTGATTTTGATGCAACTGGTGGCGAAATAGATTTCACAGGCAACGGGAGACTGCAGTTGGCAGGAACAGTTACGAGTTTAGCCACACTAAGTACTGATAATGGGACTGTTGAATATGATGGAGGAACTCAGTCGGTTTTGGCTGACACTTATTACAATTTAGAAATCGATCAATCGGGAAATAAGACTACAGATGGAACTGTAAGCACGGAAGGAGACATTAACATATTGGGTGGTACGCTAGATATCAACGGAAATTCACTTTACTGTGCCGGAAATTTTTCTAATGCAGGATCGCTTATTAGCCCTTCAACAGCTACCTTTTATTTAGATGGAAATGGTACAAATACGAATTTGGGAGGATTTAGCGATACCTATATAAATATAAGAAAATCAGGTTCTTCCAATATTACTACTACAGGAAATATTGACTGTAGGGCATTAGCATTAAATTCTGGTTCCTCAAATTCATTTATTATTGACGGTGAGACGATCACTGTAAGCCAATATGTTTCTGTTGAAGGAGGGACATTACAAATTACTTCGGGTTCATTTACAGCGACTAAAAATACTGGTTCAACTAATTTGTATACTGGTTTTAATTTAAATGGTGGGACGATCGATGTAGATGGAGGGACCATGAGTTTTGGGGAACAAAGTGACAAAACATCTGATTTAAATATCAATGGAGGTACTTTAGATGTTTCAGGTGGGACCCTAAATGTATCGGATGCAATGGATATTACAACTGGAACCGTAACACAATCTGGAGGAATAATTAATATTAGAAATTACAATAGTACTGAGAATACAGGAGAACATAAATTTGAAATGGCTGCAGGAACTCTTAATCTAACAGCTGGAACAATGAATATTAATGGTGAAAGTGGAAATTCAACACAATATTCATTATCTGTTGCTTCGGGTGTTACGGTTAATGCTAACGCCAATCATACCATTGCCATTCTTGATAATACATCAGGAACAAGTTCTGAAAACAGGTATATCGATATGGGAGGAAATAACATTGGTAGTCTATCTTATAACGTTACCTCTAAAAATTTATATTTTGTGGGAAATCAAGAATTACTTGGAGCTCTTACTATTACAGACGGCACACTGAAATCGGATGACGCAGCTGAAAAAATAACAGTAGCTTCTATTTCGCAGTCAGGTGGTTTTATTAATATTTCTAATGGTGAAATAGAATGTACGGGCAAAGCCGATATAGACGGTAAATTAACGATGTCAGGAGGTCAGTTTGATATTAATGGGGAATTAGAACTTTCTGCTACCACAACGGAGGCTATAACAGATGGAACTATAACTGTAGCTGGAGATTTTGATGGAGCTGCAGCTAATTTATTTCATCCTGAAGGGGGACTAATTTGGTTCGATGGAACATCGTCAGATGTTAACCTGTCAATGCACTCAAATGCTAATTTTTATGATTTTACTATTTCTAATAGTTCTTATGACGTGGATGCACTTTCAAATGTGGCTGTAGATAATAATTTCACTATTTCGTCTGGAGAATTAGATATGTCAACATACCAACTTGACGTTAAGGGTACAATATCAAATTCTGGAACGCTAACTACATCATCAGGAACTTTAAGTTTAAATGGTTCCTCAGCTCAAACGATATCATCTGCTTTAAATGCCGGAAGCTTAATTATTTCTAATACGAGCGGAGTTACAGCCAATGCTGATGTTACTTTATCAGGATCACTTACATTAAGTAGCGGCTGTACATATGATGTTGGAACCACAACTACTACTGTTGCAGGTTCTACGGATATTGACGGTACATTAACTTTATCAACAGGAAAATACGATGCTAATGGCAGTTTTGATGCTACGGGTGGTAATGTTACTTTTTCCGGATCGGGGACACTTGAGTTGGGTGGAACAGTAACTAGTTTAGGTACGTTTACACCCGGCACGAGTACAGTGAGTTATGATGGGGCTAGTGCACAGGATATAGATGATTTTGGTTCCAAGTCGGGTCCATACAATAATTTAGATTTAGATGGAGGAGCAGAGAAGGACTTAACGGGTAATACGACAGTAAATGGGGTATTGAGTTGGTCAGCCAATGTAGATATG
>CACAYQ010000014.1 GCA_902536695.1 uncultured Bacteroidota bacterium
CATTCACTTAATATGGTTCCAATTCCAATTGGATTGTCGTTAAATATAAAGTGAGGTATTTTCCTACTTTTTTCATGTTTAAACTCAAAAAATCCATCCACAAATAAAATTCCTCTTTTAAAGCTCACGTCTTTAAATGATGGTTTGGATTCTAAGGTCTCTATTCGAGCATTTAAAGTTTTATCTCTAATCAATAAAGCTTGTTGTTCATTTCTTACCCAATGTGGAATTAAGCCCCAATGTGAAGAAATTATGTTCCCATTATATAATAGACCTATTTTAGGGTGATCAAATCCTGAAACATGATAGTAATCTACAAACTTATTTGGTGTATTGTTATTTCTTGATTGAGTGGATGCCTTAGTGCTAATATGAAAACACATATTTGGGTAATTTCTTTTAAATTTATAGAAATAAAACGAAAATGAATAAACTGTTATTAATGACATTTTTGGTAATGATTCTTTACGAGAATGCTGCTCAAAAAATCCACTCAGTAAATTATGAATCTCGTGCTGATGTAAAGGTTTTTGTGGTGGATTATGAGTCTAGGGCTGACTTGTTAGTTTATAAAGTTAAATATGAGTCAAGAGCCGGTGATAACGATGGGAGATGGTTTTTTGTAGATTATGAATCTAGAGCAGACAAAAAAATATTTTTCGTGGATTATGAGAGTAGGTGTGATCTTAAAATATTTTTTGTGGATTACGAAAGTAGAGCCGGGTGGAAAAATGCATCCAAAAAACACTTATTGTACTAATGATAAAAGTTATTCCAAAAAAAGGGTATTCGGAAAAGGAATTAGATGATTTTTTTGACTCCTTCAAAAATCAGGATATAAGCTGGAAGTCAGGGAAAGCATTTGGTGCCGTATATTATCCTGGCGATGAGTATGCTCAGATCATATCTAAGGCTTATGTAAGATTTTTAAACGAAAATGCTTTTGACCCTCAACTATTTAAGAGCTTACTGGCCATGGAAAATGATATCGTGAGCCAAGTAGCCAACTTGATATCGCCCGAAATAAAATTGCACGGAAATTTAACAAGTGGAGGAACGGAAAGCATATTTTTGGCTTTATTATCAGCAAGAGATTGGTCTAAAAAAAATAGGCAGATTGAAAATCCAGAAGTAATATTACCTTCAACTGCTCATCCTGCTTTTTTTAAAGCGCTTCGTTTTCTTAACGTCAAAGCGGTTATAATACATGTAGATGTTTTGAAATGGGATTTGAATAGCGTTGAAAATGAAATCAATGAAAATACCATTATGTTGGTGGGATCCGCTCCAGCTTACCCATATGGAGTAATTGATCCAATAAGCAATCTTTCAGAACTGGCTGTAAAACACAATTTATTATTGCATGTAGATGCTTGTATTGGTGGTTTTTTCCTTTCCTATTTAAAAAAAATGGGAACAATTGTTCCAGAATTTAATTTCAACCTTCCTGGTGTAACTTCATTGTCAGTAGACCTCCACAAGTATGCTTATGCTCCAAAAGGTTCCTCCGTACTATTATATAGAAATCCTGAACAGAGGCTTTCTCAATACTCCGTTTACTCAAGTTGGCAAGGTGGAATTTACGCTTCAACTACTTTCATGGGAACTAAGCCAGGTGGGGTAGTGGCTTCCACATGGACTGCATTAAATCATATTGGAGATGATGGATATCTAGACTTAACAAAAAGCACTATGATTTCTGTTAAAAAAGTTATTAATTACATAGAAAGCAATATTCACCTAGAACTTATAGCCAATCCTGACATGAGTTTAATTGCATTTAAGGTAAAAGATAATAGTACTTACGAATTAGCAGACTTATTGAACGACAGGGGATGGTACTTAGGAAGACTGCAAAATCCGGAAGGAATTCATTTGGTAGTTTCTGCTATACATTCTGAGAGCATAGTTAAATCCTTCACGAATGATATTGATGATTCATTGGCTGAACTATTTTCAACTAATTTTAGAAGCAGTATACAACATTTAGGGGATAATTTATTAAAGCGAATGCTAAACTTGCTTCCTTATAATCAATTGAAAACTACCTTAGCAAAACAAGCTAAAAAAAGCAATGGTAAACCATCTAAAAAAAGAATTATTTATGATGTAAAAAATCAGCTTTCTGAGTCGGAAAGTAATAATTTGTTTCGAACTATAATGGATCGTTTCTATTCCTGATTCTGGCTAAATAACATGATGCTTTCCACATGAGGAGTATGTGGAAACTGGTCTACTAAACTGAATTTCATTAAAGAATATCCCATAGAAGACAAGGTTTCCAAATCTCTTGCTTGGGTAGCTGGGTTACAACTGACATACACAATTTTTTTGGCATTTAATCTTATTACTTTACGCAGTGATTTTGGAGAAATCCCTGCTCTTGGGGGATCAATAACTATGGTGTGAATTTTATTTTCGTAGTTTGGGTTGTTGAGTAAAAATTTACCTACATCATCACATTTGAAGGTAATGTTGGATATGTTGTTTTTTGTAGCGTTAATCGAAGCATTCTCAATTGCGCTTTTCACAATATCAACACCAATAATATTAGCATCCGGAAAGCTTTTTGCAATAAGTTGTCCGATTGTACCTGTTCCACAAAATAAATCTAAAATATAACTGTCATTTGGTATTTTTTCCAAGCGAATGTATTGCATTACTTTTTCATATAGCTTCTCAGCACAATTAGGATTAGTTTGAAAAAAACTCTGCATACTTATATCAAAGTTTAAATCATTAATTTTTTCAGTTATGATTAAGTTACCTTTAACAAGTTGGCTATTTCCTTTGTCTAATTTATCCCTGTCGGCCACATCATCATTAATAGTATGAATGAGACCTCTAAACCTAGATTTAAATAGTTGTTCTAAATATCCACCAAATTCCATGTGGTTGAACTGATCTAAACCTTTTGAGGATGTCACTAAATTAAAAAGCAGTTGATTTGTTAAATAACTTTTTCTTACTACTAAATGTCTAAAAAAGCCTGTTTTTCTGGGAGGATGCCAAGCTTTTAGATTCGTTTTTTCAAGAAAGGATCTTACCAGATGCAAGGAGTCTTCTAGCTCTTTATCAAACATACCACTGTCTTCATCTAGGTTTTCAACCATCCACCAAGTACCTTTTCTTTTAAATCCAAGTGCAAAAGCATCATCAATTACCAATTCCTTTTCTAAATCGTACTGTATAGATGAAAAGGAATATTCCATTTTATTTCTGTAATGATGTGGGCTTGGTGAAGGAATCCACTCATCATATAAGGTCTCAATATGTTCGATTTTCCCAATTCGTTTATATACATCAAAAGATACTTGTTCTTTCATTGATCTTTGATCACTTATGGACAAGCTAATATATGGTGCACCAGAAATTCGTTGATAAGGAACTTTATTTTCTAATTTAGATGGAGTAATAATTTCTATTATCTCAGCCTCTAAAAAGGTTGGTTTTTTCTTTTTTATTACCACATTTAATTGTTGTCCAGGAATACCTTGATTTATAAATACGATAATTGATTTATCATCCACTTTATAAGTAGCTATACCTTTACCACCAAATGCAAAATCTTTTACAACTACATTAATAATATCACCTTTTTTAATCATCTAATTGTTTGAATAAATCTTTAAAATCGATCCAAAAGGCATCAAATTTAATTAAGTTTTCTTCAAAAAAATGAAATATAACAGACCAAGTATTTTTATCAAAAATATTTACATTTTGGATTTCCTTCTCTATTCTAGAAGACGATTGATTGAGTTCATTTTGTGCATATTCTATCCATTTCCATGATCCAACGCAATTTTCAAAAGCTGATTTTAGTTGCTTAAATTGTTCAAAATAAAGCGATCTTATTTCATCATCTTTGTGCTGAAGCTCAATGTAAATCTTGGCCATCTTACTATTTGAAAATAGCCTCACATAAATATGTCTTACGTGTGTTGGGTAATTAACCCATTTTATGCGTTTTCCATGGATAGATTTGTTTTTACCCATGTACTTACCAAAACTAGTATAAAATAATTCTCTTGTTTTTTTTACTTCTTGTTTGCTGTACACAACTTGTTAATTCACTTTATTAGACAATAATATTTATTTAAAAACATAATGATATATTTGTTTCTTATTTATAATCATTCTAGATAATATTGCAAACAAACGTCATCATAGCTGATAGTTCTGAACTAATTCTTCAAGGTTTAAAAAATATATTTGAGCAAATTTCAGAAAGCAATACGTTTTTAGCTCCTGACGCTACATCTTTAGAAAATTATATATCTACTGTATCTGAACCACTCTTGGTTATTGATTATACGTCATCTGGTTTTTCTCTTGATAATGTAGTTAAGTTGAAAAACGAGAACGTAAATCTCAAAATTTTAGCCATAACTCCTTACACGAACGCCAATACCATTGTTCAAGCGGTACAGGCTGGTGTTGAAAGTCATTTAAAGAAAGAATGTTCTGTTGATGAAATTAAAGAAGCTTTTATAGCTACATTAAAGGGAGAAAAGTTCTTTTGTGATGATATTGTAAAACAAATGAGAAATGAACAAATAGATATAGAAAAAATACAATTTAAATCTCTTGATCCTAGCACTGTTCAATTAAGTGAGAGAGAACTTCAGATAATTCAATTCATAGCAGAAGGATACACTAATTCACAGATTGCTGCAATTGTATATTTAAGCAATCATACCATAAACACCCATCGTAAAAACATCATGAAAAAACTGGGAGTTAATAATACTGCGGGTATAGTTATGTATGCTGTAAAAACAGAAATGGTTAGTCCCAACCAGTTTAGTTTTAAAAAATCAAAAGATCACTATGGATAAAGCTTTCTTAGTAGCCTTTTCAATAACATTATTAGCTGGTTTATCCACTGTTTTTGGAAGTTTTATAGTGTTGTTTAGTAAATCTAAAAAAACAAGTTGGTTATCCTTTTCCATGTCTTTTGCAGCAGGTGTTATGCTATATATTTCTTTTGTAGAAATTATTCCAGATTCAATTCATGTATTCAAAATTCAAAACACTGCTTTTTTTACATCAAATGCGTATATCAATTTTGCACTATTTTTTCTTACGGGTGGTGGATTAGCCTTCTTACTTGAAAAAGTGCTACCTGATCACAAAATTTCAGAAAAAATAAGTAGTGGAATTTCAACAAAACGAAGAATATATAGAACAGGAGTGCTTATTGCTATATCTCTAGCTATTCATAATTTCCCTGAAGGCATCATTACTTTCATGGAATGTTACACCAATTTAATTTCAGGGTTGGCTTTAGCTTTAGCCATTGCTTTACATAATATTCCAGAAGGCATGTCTATTTCAGTACCGATACTTCACGCTACTGGAAGCAAGAAAAAAGCCATTCTATATACAGCGTTAAGCGGAATTACAGAGCCGATAGGAGCTCTTTTTTGTTACATGATCATCAAGGACGGTATTAAACCACTTACCGAGGCTGCAATGATGTCTGCTGTGGGTGGTATTATGGTTTTTATATCCATTTTTGTTTTGATGCCGCTCAGCATACAGTATAAAGAAAATAGACAACCCTTATTTGGTTTCATTTCAGGTTGTACTATAATAGGCCTATCTATTTTTTTGATGAATAGCTTGTAACTATTTATTACCCATTCCAGGTATGATGTTAAATGCTGTACTTTTCATCTCATTTTCATTAACGTGATCAGCATCCTTTATGGCTTTATTAAAAGCTTCTATTATCTCTTGCTTGAATTCATCTACAGAACTCTTTTTTAAAATATCTTCATCTAAATGAAATTCTTTCAGTTGACGGTTTCCGTCCATGATAAATCTTAATTTCCCTTCAAATGCATCTCCCTTTACATAGATGTTTTCTAATCTTTTTTTTGAATCCTCTACAGCACCCTGCATTTCCTGCAGTTTTGCCATCATATCTTGCATATTTTGGTTTCCAAACATGTTATTTATTTTGATTTTTTTGTTGAGATCGTATTCGTTCGTTTCGCTCTTTTCTGGATTTGAAATCTTTCATATTCCATCGATATAGTTTGATGCCTACATAGATGCCTAAACCAAAAATCCCAGCTACAAAAAAGGTAATAAAAAAATCTCCAGGGCTCATTTATAAAATTTGATTTTCAATAATTTTCTCAAGCTTAATTCCCCTTGACCCTTTGATCAGTATGGTGCAATTTTCATATCTCATGTTCTCAAGGTATGGTAAAATGAACTCTACTTTTTCAAAGGTAGGAAAATTACATTTTAAGTTTGAGAATATTCCACCTACTAAAAGTCCTCTTATGTTGTTCTCATTCATAAATTGAACTATGTTTTGGTGCTCTACTTCTTCATTCTCACCTAATTCAAGCATATCTCCTAAAATAGCTACCTTATTTTCTACCTTCATTGAGGATAGACTTTGGAGTGCTGCCAATGTACTTGTTGGGTTTGCATTGTAGCAATCTGCTATTACTATATTAGTCTTAGTTTTTATGAGTTGCGATCTATGATTGGATGGAGTATAACTTTCTAATGATTTGCTGATTATTTCAGATTTAATATGGAATATCTCACCTACAGTAGCTGCACACAACATGTTATAAAGATTGAAATCACCAAGTAAGGCTGTTTTTATATTTTGCTTTCCGTCTCTATAACTAATCTCAACTTCGATAGTAGGGTGGAAGTCAATGACTTTTCCGCTAACATGACCACTTGAATGTCCGTAGCCGAAATGATTTTCTGGCTGATTTATTACTTCTGTTAAAATAGAGTCATCTAAATTGTATATGATTTTCCCATCTTTATTTAAAATGTAATCATACATTTCCATTTTTGTTTTTTTAATGGTCTCTGTAGATACAAAACCTTCAAGATGAGCCTTTCCTATATTGGTGATAATACCATAATCAGGATCGGCTATTTCTACCAATTCTTTTATATCTCCCCGTTTGCTAGCACCCATTTCAATCACAGCCATTTCATGGTCTTTATTTAACCTAAGCAATGTTAATGGCACACCAATATGATTATTTAAATTACCTTCTGTAACAAGGGTATTGTACTTTGCCTTTAATACTTCACCAATTAGTTCTTTGGTAGTTGTTTTCCCATTAGTTCCAGTAATTCCAATCACCGGTATTTCAAATTGTCTTCTATGATAATTGGATAGCTTTTGAAGGGTAGTTAGTACATCTTGAACTAAAAAAGATTTATCCTTAATTTCAATATTTTCTTCATCAACAACTACATATGCGGCACCTTTTTTAATAGCGTCTGAAGCAAAATTATTTCCGTTAAAGTTTGGGCCTTTGAGGGCGAAAAAAATACAACCTTCAGAGATTTTCCTTGTATCTGTAGTAAAATTTTGATAGCAAGAAAGGAAAGCCTGATAGATCTCCTCCAACATTTTACTCAAACCTATCCATTACAGCGCTGGTAACTCCAGTAGATGAAAAACCTCCATCATGGAACAAATTCTGCATAGTGACATATTTAGTTAAATCGCTAAACATAGCAATACAATAGTTAGCACAATCCAAAGCGCCTGCATTACCCAATGGACTCATATTTTCACTAAAACTGATAAATTTATCAAAACCAGAAACTCCACTTCCTGCTGTGGTTACTGTTGGTGATTGAGAAATGGTGTTAACTCTCACTTTTTTAGCTGTTCCGTAATGGTATCCAAAACTTCTAGTGATAGATTCAAGCAGTGATTTTGCGTCTGCCATATCGTTGTAGTCAGGGAAAATACGTTGAGCAGCTATGTAGGTTAATGCCAATACAGAACCCCAGTTGTTTAAGGCGTCCATATCATAAGCAACTTGTAATGTTTTGTGCAGTGACATAGCGGATACATCTAAGGTCTGTTTGTACCACTCATAATTAAGACCTGTATATTGTTTTTTCTTCCTTACGTTTGGTGACATACCAATAGAGTGAAGAACAAAATCTACTTTTCCGCCAAGGATTTCTTGAGACTTTTCAAATAAATGCTTTAAATCTTCAACTGATGTCGCATCAGCTGGGATTACTTTTGAATTGGTTTTCTCTGCCAAGTCATTAATTGCTCCCATACGCATGGCAATGGGGGCATTAGTTAATGTGAAAGTGGCTCCTTCTTCCTGAGCTCTTTCCGCTACTTTCCATGCTATTGACATGTCATTTAAAGCTCCAAAAATAATACCTCGTTTTCCTTTCAATAAGTTGTTGCTCATGATCTGTATATTATCTAAGCATCAAATATAGAAATAACGTTTAATTTATGATTAGTTCAAGATTAAAAATACTTATGTTTAAACCTGTCTTTTGAATGAATAAATATTACAAAATATTAGGTCTTCCAAATCAATCTGATAAAAAGCTCGTAAAAAGAGCCTATAGAAGATTGGCTATGAAATATCATCCAGATAAAAATGATGATAGAAAAGCCAATGAAAAGTTCATCCTCATTAATGAAGCTTACGCCAAAATAATGGACGAGTCAGCTCATCAGAATTCATGGAACACCTACCAAAATAAAAAAGCAAAAGCAAAGGAAGAGGAACTTAAAAAAAGAATGCAATGGGCTAAAAAATACGCTCAATATAAAAAGGATCAAGAAGAAAGAATTGCAGAAATAACTTATAATAAAATTCAACATTCTGCTCTAGGGTGGATCTATCCATTAATAAGTTGGGTTTGTATTGGCTTTGCATTTTTACTTTTTTTAGACTTTATGGTAATGAATACAAAAGATTTAGATGTGGATTTTGATCGAAGTTATGTAGATATGGCCACAGAAAAAGACGTATTGCTCTTTAAAGACAGAGAATCAGAAGAATACATTGGTGAGTTTGCTGTTCATATAGACGATGTTAAGCGTTTAGAGTTTTCAAAAAAAGTAAAATACAAGTGTCAGTTAACCCCCATATTTAATGAATTAGTGACTCTTACTTTTTATCACCAGGACGAGAATATTAAAATATTTAATCATTACAGTGTTTATAGGGCAGCTTATATATTTTTATTTTTCCTATTAACTCCAGTGATCACTTTAATTTCAAAAGGACCAAATTTTTTACATGTTTTTTGTGTTTATTTTGTAAGTGGTTTTGCTTCTTTAACCTTGTTATCTTTTGTCATATCAGTTATTGCTTCATGAGATTGTGTATTTATTTTATGTTTTTATCCTTCTTAATTGGATGCCAAACAAGCGAATCAAAACCGAAATTTGAGTCAGTAGAAGTCATAAAAGATGTTTCGGTTGAAGTTAAAAAAGTACCTAAAGGCTCCAAAACCAATAAATACGCGAAACTGATAACCAACCAAAATGTAATTCAAAAGTTAAAATCCTATGGAACCTCAAATCCCGAAACAAGAATACTCATTGAAACTACTTTTGGTAACATTAAACTGAAGCTTTATGATGACACACCTCTACATCGAGCTAATTTTGTCATGTTAATTAAAAAAGGCTTCTATGATTCAACCCTTTTTTATAGAGTGATAAATCATTTTATGATACAAGGAGGCAATAGCGATGATAATAAGATGTTTAATAGAATAGCCAAAATTGGTAATTATAAAATTCCTTCTGAAGTACTGCCACACCATATACATAAAAGAGGTGCTCTTGCTATGGCTGTTCAAGAACAGTATTATCAAGATATTTCCAAACAGGATAAATCTTCTAGTGCATATAATTTTTACATCATTCAAAAAGGTCCTATTTCGGATAAGTATATGGATAAATTAGAAGAAACATATCATATTAAAATACCTGAAAAAAACAGAAAAATATATAGAAAATATGGAGGTAATCCACATTTGGATAATGATTATACTGTATTTGGCGAAGTTACAAGCGGAATGAGTGTAGTTGATAAAATTGGTCAAGTAATAACTGATGATAAAAATAGGCCCTTAAAAAATGTATATTTATCTATGAAAGTGCTTAAGTAATGGAAAAATACTTTTTTGAGGCAGTTAAAAGCTATGGTCGTGTTAATATTCCAAAAGTGGGCTCTTTTTCATGGGATAAAGGAAACATAGAATTTAGTCCTTTTTCTACCTATCACGATGGAAAATTTCTAAAGTACCTTAAGGAAGAATTAAAATGGGATAATGAAAAAGCTACTTCTTTGTCTTCTACGTGGTTTAGCTCTATTGGTGAGAAGCTAAATGAAACGAAGTCTTATATGTTAAAGGGCTATGGTACTTTGATGTATCAAAATGATAAAATTGTCTTTAACAAACAGAAAAAATACAGGAAAAATAAAATCTTATTGTTTGGACTACTTTCTGTCTTATTTGCTTCTGCATCTGTGGTGATTTTTTTATTGACCTCAACTAATGAAACGAGAGATGAAGACATTACGGTCTCTTTTGTAGAGTCAAAAGAAACAAAAGTGGATAATATGGAGTCATCAAATTTACCAGTTATCGATTCAAATTCTATTGAGATTACAGATTCTATCAAAACACCTTCAATACAAAAAAATTCACTTCCAGTAATTGAACTACAAAATAAATACGAAGACCAATACATTATCGTTGCCGGAACATTTAGTAAAAAAAGTAATGCTGTTGGTCTTTATGAATCACTCATTCAAAATGATTTATTTTCTTGTAAAGTCATTTACAACGGTTATTCTTTATACTGGGTTTCTGTATACATGACGTCTGATAAATTAAAGGCCAAGTCCTTTTTGATGTCACATAAAATCAATGGTTGGATAAAAAAAATATGATATGAAAAAGATAACGTTACTCTTCGTTTTTTTAAGCGCAACTTTCATCCTAAATGCACAATACCAATTTAAAGTGAGTGAGTCTAATTTTCAATTTTCAAAAGCTACACATCACGGTTTCTCGATTCATATATATGAATCAAATATCCATGATATAGAAAAAGGATGGAAAAAAATGATGAAGGGTTGGGGTGCTAAAGTAGACGAGAAAAAACATGAGTTTTTTGCTGATAATGCTTCTTTTAAAAAAATGGGAGATAATGTGTTTGATACGTATGCATTCTGCAATGAAAAATCGAATTACATCGAATTTATAACAGCAGTTGATCTTGGAGGTGCATTTTTAAATGCAAATGACCACAGGGAGATAACATCGATTTATAAAGAGCAATTACTGAGTTTTGCAAAACAGACTACTTTATCTGCTTTGCAAGAAAAAGTGAAAATTGAAGAAAATAATGCTCATCGTTTAGAGAAAGAAATGAATCAACTTGTCAAAGATGAAAACAAGTTAGAAAATGATATTGAATCTTGGAAAAAGTCTATAATTCAAGCTGAAAAAGAAGTGGAATCTAAACAAAATGATCAGGAACTTAAGAAAGTTGAAATTCAGCAACAAGAAAAAACGGTAAACGCATTAAAGGACAAAATGAAATCTATTAAATAGGAGATGGTTAGTCTACTAAGATCTTGATAGATTTATGATGATTTTTACTTTGAATGGAGATGAAGTAGATGCCAGATTCTAATGTTATGCTTACGTTTCTATTGTATCTATCAATTTTACCGATATTCATTAATTGTCCCTGTAAATTATATATGGCATAATTTATCTCATTTACGAAATTTGAAAATTGTAAATGATCATTTAAGTAAGTGACATTAATCGAATTTGTTGATTGATCAGGTATTTTTGTGGTGTTGTATATAAGTTCTAAATCATCAATTTTTAATTCACTATTTGCTACAGCTTGGGTGCTATCTCCAGCGCTTATGTTACACAATATATAAGAAGGGTTGTTAATGGTAGGATAATAAATGAAGGGTGTACTAAATCTAGTCCAATTTGAATTTGCAGAAAAGTCAAATTCAGCTAATGCAATGATACTAGTTGATCCATCTACAGGCAGTTGACCGTAATTACCGTGTAAAAGTACTTGTATATTACCTACATCATTTCCTTGAGGAGTGTATTTATACCAACCAACTATGCTATCTGGAAAAGATGTAAATGGCTGACTATGATCGCTGCTATTTACGTCTGTGTACACATATGAATCCTGTGGATTGGTGGTCGTGTGAACTATACCATTGGTTAATATCCCATTTGCTACTATATTTACAAAAGGAACATTTTTATTAACCAGTTTAGCAGCGTATGTACCAGTATGCGCGTCAGTACTACGACTGATAACTTGAGGTGCAAGTCCATTAAGTGAACTGTTATCTGATGTTTTAGTTGAACTCCATGAAAGTGGTTCTTCTTCACCAGTCCCTACATTTTCCCATTGCTCAAACCCACTGTTTTCTAGCTGTTGTGATAATGTTCCGTTGATAATTAACAGCGCAAATATGATATGTAAACTTTTCATCATTAATTTAAATCAACACCTACAGGACAATGATCAGATCCCATTACATCATTTAAAATAAAGGCATCTTTCACCAGGTCCATGCCGTCTTGGCTGGCCAAAAAATAATCTAATCTCCATCCCACGTTTTTTGCCCTTGAGTTAAATCGATAACTCCACCAAGAATACTTAATTTGTTCTGGGTAAAAATACCTAAATGTATCGATATATCCTGCGTTTAAAAAATTAGTCATCCCATCAATTTCCTTTTGGGTGTACCCAGGAGTTTTATTGTAGTTTGATTTGGGATTTTTTAAATCAATAGGTTGATGAGCCACATTTAAATCTCCACACAAAAATACCGGTTTGATCATATTTTTTCGATCTATAAACGCTAATAAATCTTTATCCCATTTTGTGCGGTATGTTAATCTATGCAAATCACTTCCACTATTGGGTACATAGGTTGTGATAAAGAAAAAGTGTTCATATTCAGCCGTTATTAATCTTCCTTCTTGATCATGTTCCTCAATTCCAAGCCCATAAGTGACATTAATAGGTTCTTTTTTGCTGATAATTGCGGTCCCACTGTATCCTTTTTTAACAGCGCTACTGGAATAAATATAATATCCTTGAACTTCACGTAAAGCTTCTCTAACTTGATTATCTTGAGCTTTTGTTTCCTGAAATCCAATTATATCCGCATTTAAGTAATCAATTATTTCTGAAAGTCCTTTTTTTTGAACTGCTCTTATTCCATTTAGATTCCACGAGATTAATTTCATTTTGATTTTAAAAAAAAAATTACTTCATGAATGTAATAATTCTTTTTGAATAGAATATTTTCGCATGGATTATAAAAATCATTCAAACATGAATATAAATTCATTTAACTTTTTTAATAAAAGAGCCCTAATCAGAGTAGACTTTAATGTTCCCATAAACAATGAAGGTCAAGTTACAGACGACACCAGAATTAGAATGGCTATTCCTACCATTAAAAAAGTTCTTGAAAGTAATGGATCTGTGGTGTTAATGTCACATTTGGGAAGACCAAAAGATGAATTCGAAAAAAAATATTCGCTAAGTCAAATAGTGGGCACAGTGGAAAAGCACTTAGATCAGTCTATTTTTTTTGCTGAAGATTGTATTAGCGACCAAGCTTTTAAATTAACTGAAAACTTACAAAATGGTCAAGTAGTTTTGCTAGAAAATCTCAGATTTTATGCTGAAGAGAAAAAAGGGGACTCTTCATTTGCCATGAAGTTAGCCAAGCACGGAGATGTATATATAAATGATGCTTTCGGTACAGCACACAGAGCTCATGCCTCAACCGCTGTGATCGCAAATTATTTTAAAGAAGATAAGATGTTCGGCCATCTTCTTGAGAGTGAAATTAAAAGTGTTGAAAAAGTATTAGGATCTGATGGTCATCCATTAACAGCTATAGTAGGAGGGGCAAAAGTATCTTCAAAAATCACCATTTTATCTAATCTAATTTCAAAAGTAGATCATATTATTATTGGAGGTGGTATGGCATATACTTTTGTAAAGGCTGTGGGAGGGAAGATCGGAAAATCATTGGTGGAGGATGATTATCTATCCGTTGCAAAGGAAATTTTAGATAAGGCTTTAGAAAATAACGTGAAAATTCATTTGCCAGTTGATACTATAACAGCCAAAGAATTTAATAATAAGGCTGACATATTTTCACATGCTATTGATGTCATCCCAGATGATCAAATGGGATTAGATATTGGTAAGCAATCTATATCGATGTTTTCTTCAGTGATTAAAAATTCTGCACTTATATTATGGAACGGTCCTATGGGTGTTTTTGAAATGACAAATTTTCAAAAGGGTACTATATCCATTGCAAATGCAGTTGCTGAAGCTACTGAAAATGGTGCTTTTTCACTAGTAGGTGGGGGAGATAGTGTTGCTGCGGTTAATCAATTTAACCTAGCTCATAAAGTAAGTCATGTTTCTACTGGTGGCGGTGCTATGTTAGAATATTTAGAAGGTAAAGTGCTTCCAGGTATAAAAGCTATTCAAGAGTAATTACTATTAAATGGGACAATTTTTTAAGGGGTGTATATTAATGTTGGTTTTATGTTCGTGGATGCTTTCCTGTCATGAAGAAAACAAAATCAATTGGGAAAATGTCATCATACGATCTGAGAAAGATGCCATATTAATATCCTCATTTGATGTGATTTCATTAATTAAAAAATCAAATCCATCTGAAAATGAGCAGTTAAATTTTAGCCAGAAAATGATGTTAAGAGCAGCTACCTCTTCATTGGCTTCATCATCTACCGGTTTTAGGATTGAGGGTCAACACAATATGTTTGTTGTTCCAAAAGAAGGAGAGATTAATGGTGGTGTATTTTATCTAGGTGAAATCACAAATTATAGAAAATTCTCTTCAACAGTTCAGGATATTTTAGGGGATAATAAATTCTCTGAAAATCAGATTAATTATTTATATAATAAAGATTATAATGTAATGCTTGGGTTTGATAGCGATCATTTTATAGTTGGGTCATCTTATGATAGTTCCTTTTTGAAGGAAAAGATTTCGTTCTATTTTACGGTTAATCAAAGTGAAAATTATGATCCCTTTCTAGAGGAATTCCTATCCCTTGAAGGAGATTTGTGTTTTTATTTTGATGGTAAAAAAACCTTTAATTACGTTTCTAATTTAAGTGCTCCGTATTTAAATACTTGGTTGCCCTATTTAGAAATTCATGATAAAAAGGCAATGCTTAAAACTACATTTGATGAAGGTGCTGTTAAGTTGTTATTTTTTGCTGAAAGTGAAGAAGGTGAGAATATTGAAACAGACGTAAAGCATCATCACAAGGCTTATTTTTTAGATTCAAGTTTCCTAAATGTAAAATGCAGTTTTAACGACGTTGTTTTAAATAACATCGCTGAAAAAGAAATTAATAAATATGTTGATCTAGATTCTATATTATATTTTACATCTTCCTATTTATCATTGAATCCCAATGCGTTAAAATCCATTAATAACATTTCAATATCCCTTAAAAAATCAAAGGTTGGTAATTTAACCAATATCGAGGAAATGAATGATGATTGGGAATCTGAGGAATATTGGGATGATGATGATTTTGAATCACAAGAATCTGAAGTATCTAACTCTTTTGATTGGCTAGTGTCTTTCGAATTAGATTCTAATTATCAATCTGAAATGGTGTTGAAAGAACCACTATACAATGGAGCACAATTGTACAAAATATTCACAAAAAATGGAGTATACCTGTCTAATGATAGTACAGTTATTCATGAAATTCAATTCAAAAAGGCAAATGGTCTTATATATAGTGCCGCTGGGAATAATGATTTCCCTTTTAAATCTCAATTGAATTTTGAAAATCTCCCACCATATCTTTCAAACCTACTGGTTGCTTATGATGAATATGTTGATTTAACCAAAATTCAAAATATGGAATTAGAGGGAAATTCTAATCATATTACGCTGAATGTCAATTTAAAGGACAGGGAATCTAATGCATTACATGTGCTAACTAAAGAATTTTGGAAATTTTTAACAGGTTTGAAGTTGACTTAGCCCTTTGACTGAATAGCTTTTCTTACACTACCGTATTTCTCCAATAATCTTTTTGCTTCGTCTTTATTAATTTGGAGAGTCTCCATAATCATCTTTTCGCCTCTGTTAACAAGTTTATTGTTGGATAATTGCATATCAACCATTTTATTACCCTTTACTCGACCAAGCTTGATCATGAGTGAAGTTGAAATCATATTGAGGACTAGTTTTTGGGCTGTACCAGATTTCATTCTTGTGCTCCCTGTTACAAATTCTGGGCCTACAATAGGAACCATAGCGTATTGCGCTTCAAGGGCTAGGGGACTACTTGGATTGCAAGTAATACCTGCTGTTAATATTTGACTTTTATTGCATTTTTTCAGTGCACCAATTACATAAGGAGTTGTTCCTGAAGCTGCTATACCCACTACTGTATCAAGTTTATTTATTTTATGTTTTTCTAAATCCAGCCAACCTTGATCAAAATCATCCTCTGCAAATTCTACTGCTTTCCTAATGGCGCCATCTCCACCAGCAATTAAGCCAATAACCAAATCATGATCTACACCAAATGTAGGAGGGCATTCACTGGCATCCACAATACCTAATCGACCACTCGTTCCCGCACCAATGTAAAATAAACGACCACCTCTTTTCATATTTTCATAAGCAGCATTAACAAATTTCTCGATTTCAGGAATGATTATTTGAACAGCTGTAGCTACCTTTTGGTCTTCATTATTAATGCCATGGAGCAGATCTACAGTGGATAATAAATCCAAGTTTTGATGTAAAGAATCACTCTCTGTAATTTTCTTAAAATTCATTTTAAACGATAAACTTTGTTAAGTGTTGAAAATTAACTTACACAAGTATTGCTATTATCTGGGCTTATTTACTACTTTGTTAGAAATATTTACGAACAACTATGAGTGAACTAAAAGAAGGAGATAAAGCACCTCATTTTAAAGGTGTTGATCAAAATGGCGATTCCATTTCATCAGATGATTTTAAAGGGAAAAAATTGATATTGTATTTCTATCCCAAAGATGATACGCCTGGTTGTACCAAAGAAGCATGCAACTTAAGAGATAATTACAATGAACTTAAAAACACAGGATTTGAGGTAGTAGGGGTTAGTGCTGATACATCGTCCAAACACGTTAAGTTTATTGAAAAGTATGATTTACCTTTCTCTCTGATTGCAGATACGGAAAAAGAAGTAATTAATGCATTTGCATGTTGGGGTCCCAAAAAATTTATGGGTAAAGAGTATGAAGGCATTCTCAGGAAGACTTTTATTATTGAAAATGATACTATACTAAAGGTTTTTGAAAAAGTTAAAACCACAGCACATTTTGAACAAATAATGGAGGCCTTAAATTAGTTCGTAATTACTTTACGTAGTTGATGCTGATCTTAGCATAAAATAAATAAAAATGGAAGAAATAAAGCAAGCAAAATTAAAGGCGCTTCAAGCAACTCTTGATCGTTTAGATAAATCATATGGAAAAGGTGCAGTGATGCGTTTAGGTGATGATCCTTCTGAATCACTTGAGGTGATAAAATCGGGATCAATTACCTTAAACAGAGCATTGGGTGTTGGTGGTTTTCCCAAAGGTAGAGTAGTGGAAATTTATGGTCCGGAATCTTCTGGAAAAACAACGCTGGCTATACATGCTATCGCAGAGGCTCAAAAAGAGGGTGGCATAGCTGCTATTATAGATGCTGAACATGCTTTTGATCAATTTTATGCCCAAAATTTAGGTGTAGATATCGAAAACTTATTGATTTCCCAGCCTGATAATGGCGAACAAGCTCTTGAAATAGCGGATAACTTGATTCGTTCAGGGGCTATTGATATTATTGTTATAGATTCTGTAGCTGCTCTGACGCCAAAAGCGGAAATTGAGGGTGAAATGGGGGATAGTCAAATGGGTCTTCAAGCCAGACTGATGTCAAAGGCGCTAAGGAAACTAACAGGAACCATTAGTAAAGCCAATACGTGTTGCATATTTATTAACCAGTTGAGAGAAAAAATTGGAGTAATGTTTGGAAATCCTGAAACCACTACGGGTGGTAATGCGCTTAAATTTTATTCTTCAGTAAGAATTGATATAAGAAGATCTTCAGCCATTAAGAATGCCGACAAAGTAATTGGAAATAGAACAAGAGTCAAAATCGTTAAAAATAAAGTTGCACCTCCTTTTCAGCAAGCAGAATTTGATATTATGTATGGAGAAGGTATTTCTAAAGTGGGTGAAATCATAGATCTAGGGGTTGACTTAAACATTATTTCTAAGTCGGGTTCTTGGTACGCTTATGGCGATACAAAATTGGGCCAAGGAAGAGATGCGGTCAAAGAAATTCTTAAAGATAATCCCGAGCTGTTTGAGGAACTTGAAGATAAGATAGTAGAAGAATTGAATAACTAAATTATTTTTTATTGTTTTAGGGCCTTTACGGCCCTTTTTTATGCTTAGATACATACTTATATCAACTTTATTTTTACTGGTTCAAAGCTGCACAAACAATACCAGCTTAGTTAACCAAGAAGAAACAAATGTCGAAAATAATAGTAATCAACAGCTTTCTATTGATCCTTTAAAAGCCATTGAAGAAGAAATTATTAAGAATCCTAATAGTATTAATGTTTACCTAAAAAGAGCTTTATACTACAAAGAGAAGAGAGAATTCAGTAAAGCAATTGAAGACATCAATAGGGCACTAAGTATTACCCCAGATGTTTCCATTTTACAATACCATAAAGCAGCTATTTTATATGAATTTGCAGTTCAAAAACAGGATATCACTTTTCTAGATGAAGCTAAAATTTACCTGAATAATTGTATTGCTGAAGATAATATGTTGATTGAGGCTCGTCTTTTAAGAGCGAAAATTCATCTTTTTGAAGATGAAACGGAAGAATGTATGGGAATGCTTTCAGACGTATTACGGATCAATGATCGTACTGCGGAAGCGTATTTAATTAAAGGGATGGCCTATGAAACACTAGAAAATGCCACTCTTGCAGCATCATCTTATCAGACTGCAATTGAAGTAGATCCAGATTATTATGACGCTTACATTCACAGAGGAATGTTAGCTGATAGACTAGGCGAGAAAGAAGCACTAGACTACTACAATTCAGCCTTATCATTGGAACCGATGAGTGTAGAAGCCCATAGAAACAAAGCTTTACACTTATATTTTACAGATCAACATACAGATGCAAGAAAATCTTTTTTAGATGTTATTGAAATAGTCCCCGATTTTGAAGAAGCTTATTTTAACATTGGAAATACCTACCTAGGGCAATTTGCTCAAAATGAGGATATTAGAGCATATGTGGACTCCGCATTTCATTATTTTTCTGAGGCATATAAAATGAATAATAACTACGTACAAGCTATTCATAACATGGGTGTTTGTTTTGAAATAAAAGGAGATTTCGCAGTGGCTAAAGAACATTATCAAAAGGCGATTGATTTAGATAACAATTTTCAACCTGCTCTGGATGCCATAAATCAATTAAATTGACGATTAATTCAATAATGAAACAAGTTCTGAAATTCTAAAGAAACGTCCCCGTTTTACATTATTTAATACAATTATAGTTTGGTCCTTTTCAGGTACTTTGATAAAATAGGATCTAAACCCTTTCCACCAACCTGTATGGTATACCAACTTTCCATACACCTCATCTTCTTTTAAACGAAAACCGTAACCGTAATTTTGGTTTCCTTTGAAATTTCTGCTTTTTGGGGAAAACGCCAATTGCTTTAAGGAATCACTCAATATGATGTTCAATGCTAATGCACGATCAAATTTATAGAGGTCTTCAGTTGAACAATACACACCCTTGTCACCTACACATCCATTTAAGTACACATCTTCCCAAGGAATGCGATTTTCATAACCCTGGACAGGGAGGTGTAGACTACCTAAGTTCGTTCTATCATAAATGACAGAGTTCTGCATCCCAATAGGGTCAAAAATATGTTTTTGTACATAAGTACTAAACGGTTGATTAGTAACTTTTTCTATGATTAAAGCTAGAATGATATAGTTGGTATTGCAGTAATAATAACGTTTATTAGGTGGATAATTCCGCATGGGTACAATACGCTCCATAATGTCTAGCACATCATGAATTGTTATGGTTTTGCTCTTATCAGGCCAAATGCTATCGGGTCTATCACAAAAGTGAGTATATTGACTCATTCCTGATCGATGACTCAGTAATTGATGAATGTCAATTCCATTGTATGGAAAACGGGGTAAAAATTGTTTTACAGTGTCTGTTAACTTTAATTCTCCTTTTTCAATGAGCTGTAATGTGGCAATGGCTGTAATGGTTTTAGATACGGACGCCAATTGAAAAGTATGATCACTAGTAAGCGTATCTTTTTTTCTAAAATGGGCCATCCCAAATGATTTCTGAGTAATGATTTTACCCTTTTCTGCAAAAAGTATATTTCCATTAAAAAGATTTAATTTTTTTCTTTTTTCAAAGAAATAATCAATGCTTTTTTTTCTTTTATCAATGGAGTCTAACAGAATATGCTGTGCAATAATTTTAGCGGGATTAGGCTCAGCTTTGATCTTATTTTCATTTGTACTCTTGTCAGTGCAAGAATGAAGTATGAGTACATTACAAAGGAGTAAAATTAAATATTTGAAATTCACGTATGCGAAATTACAACTATAGCAAAATGATATTCAATTTACTTGATGGTCTTATTAACATTCGTCAACTATTTTAACCAAACAGAATGAATAATTGACCAATTCCAGCACCCATTCCTAAAACTGCACCTACTAGAATTAATTTAAGCTCATCCTCCTGAAAAACTGGTCTCAAAAAATCAACGAAGTCCCTAGGCGGTAAATGTTGCATTCTAGTTCTAAAGATATTTTCTAAATCCATGGCTTTTTCGGCATATGGAAAAACAGGCTTTACAGAGTTGGGTAGTTCTTTTAGTGTTTTATCGATGGCAATATTTTTAATTTTCTCATAACTTCTTTTTCCAGCTACAAGTGTAATAACAGGCTTAGAAAGTCCAGCAGCTTCATCAATAGCATGGTTAGCATGATCGGTAATTAAGTTGACAAATCGATCTTTTGTTGGACCCGTAATGATGGAAGCAAAAATTCGATCAAACGTAAAAATATCGTGTGCTAACATGTAGGCGTATTCCTTTGACACCTCGTTTTGTCTTTTGATGAATAAACCCTGGTAAGTGACGCCTAGAAATGAAATGGGTTCAATGGGATTGAATATCAGTTTTAAGGCTAACCAATTGGTTGCATAACCAACCAACAAGCCAAATAGGGGGAGTATCCAAAATTTAGGATAGAAATACCATACTAACATTTGTACTATTCCAAAAAGAAAACCGAATGTGAATCCAGAACGTTCAATAAACTTGAATTCTTCATCACCCACTTGTAAAAACATGTCATTTAGTAGTCCTTTATCCTTAGTTAGTCTCTTAATAACCATGTCTTTGATGTCAAACATTTCATCAATATTATCTTTGATATCGGTCATCATTTCAGTGACAATTTCTGGTAGGTCTTTAGAAATTCTAGTGTAGGCTAATTTTTTTATACTTTCTGGCACCCTAGACCATATTTCAGGAGCTTGTTCATGCATGATTTCATCCATGATTTCTTTAGAAATCCGATCAAATTCAGGAAGCATTTCTTTGGCTACTTTTTTCGGATTGATTTTAGCGAATAATTCCTTAACATTAATAAGTTTAGAGGTCCAAAGATCAACAGAAATAGAAGACATTTTCGCTGCTTTACTGGGTATAATACCTTGCCATCCAAATGGTTTTATTCCCATGAAATGAATGGGGTAGAATGTCATTTTTATGGCAACAACATTGGTAAGCCATCCGACTAAAGCACTAGTTATGGGTATTGCTAAGTAAATTAGTAAGGATTGATATTCTTGCCAAGATGCTAACATCACTTACAAACATAAACATATTCAGAAAGAATATTTTTATATTAGACTCATCTATGTTTAGAAATGTAGCCTACATATCTATTTTTATTTTTCTTATTACCTCATGTTATAAATACAAGCACCATAGCATCACCAATGGCATTTGGTATATTGATGCAGTTGAAATAAATGGTGGATCCACCAATTTCATGGATGCTTTTCTTGATGATTATAAAGAAGACACTTCCTTTTATAAGGTGATGATGCTTGAAAATGGTTTAGTTAGGGGAGAGTACTACACGGATGATACCACATTACATTATTTTGTGACGGGCCATTGGGAATTAGTAGATCATAATCATATTCAATTGGAAGCAGATGAATACATCAATGGGACTTTTTTAACCGAAATTGTAAATTCTAAAAAAATGGTTTTAAGTACCGACTCCAATCAAGTTCAATTTCAAGGGATAGGTAATGTCAAAATGGTGGTTAGAATTAGTAGAGATGAACCCGGAAATCAATCTGATACTAGACCTAATTAGTTGGGTAGGTAATCTTTATAGCATGTAGAAACATCTTCCCTGTGTTTGTATCAGGATTAGTTAATCCAGGATATTGATAATCATATCGGCTTAGTGCTAACGAAAGTAATGCACTATTACTATTAAAATTGATAAAATTCAGGGTTTTTGTATAGGAATACAACGTATATTTTTGAGGCACAGTTAGTATATCATCAGGAGCTGGTGAATTGTATCCACCCTGTCCGATACTGTAGCTTGCAGCACCTATGGAGAACCTAATATTTCCATCATTTTTTTCACTGCTGTAATAAATGGTGACGGTCATATTGGACCCTGTCCAGTCTGTTGGTTTAGGAAAATCATAATGGACCATTCCTTCAGCTGTTCCACCCCCGTTACCAAATACAACAACGTGTCTAGGGTATCCTCCAGTTTGGTTTGGATTTGAAGGGTAGTTATATAATTCAGCGGTATAAAAGTCGTGTGCACTCAAATAAATTTCTTTAGTATTAGAAGTTGAATTGGAAACCCACTCAAGTTGTCCTGGTGTACTACCCATGGTTAAAACTTGACCATTAATTCCTCGATTAGAAGGGAACGTATACCCATTTGAACTACTTCCAATTTTTAGTTTACCATCTACATGTAACTGTTCATCTGGATTCAGTAATCCAATACCTATTTTACCATCAGATTTAATTACCATATCAGCATCTGCTGTACCAACTCCTGTTGAATTTAGGTTATTTTTATTACTAAAGTAGAGAGTTCCTCTTTGGTCTAAATCGTTAGGATTTCCTCTAAAGAATATTCCAGCATGATAATAGGCATTCTCAAAAAGACCATGCTTAGTCTTAAAACGTATACCAGCTACTTTTTGATAGCCTAATCCTGCGTTTTGAATATCTATAAAAACCCCATCATTGCCATTGGAAGGTTCTGCACTCGGGTAGTTGGAAACTTCTCCATAAACATGTAATGATTTTTGAGGATTATTAGTCCCTACACCCACATTCCCTAAATCGTAGTAAATATCAGATCCATTTTCTGTCCAAACTGAACCGCCAGGATATCCACCCCAGCCGTCTGCAGATGACATCCTGTATAGCTTGCCATTTGTGGTATCAATCATGACTGACTGATAGTTATAATTATAGTTATTACCAATTGGTAAATTTTTAAAAAATACATTTCCGCCATTATTTTGATTATCTTTTTGTACAGTTAATGATCCAGATATGTCTAATGTGGTAGAAGGGGATGCCCCTGAACTACCCATTGAGATGTTTCCATTTCCTTCAATTAGCATTCTTTCTTGTCCATTGGTTTCAAATCTGAGTTCATGATTTCCTAATGCTTCTAAGCTTATACCTCCTTGATCGCCAGATTGTATCTCATATCCTTCATTATTTCCACGATAAGTGACGCCCAACCCACCGCCTATAATACCGTTTCTTTCCACTTTTAACAAGGTATTATTGTCTGGACCCTTAATATTTAATTTTGACCCTGGGTTACTAGTGCCAATTCCAATGTTGCCCACATTTCCATTATAGATGTTATTTCCAGAAACAATCCAGTCTGTATCGGGAATCGTTAACAAGTTTTTGGGTATCCCATTACCATTACTGATGAAAATACTATCAGAGCTTGCGCTGAGGATTTGATTATCGGTATTTATCAGGGAACTAAGGTTTACACTTACTGAGTTTCCATTTTGAATATCAATGGTTAAAACACCGTTTGATGGATTATATGAAGCACCTGTTAAGTCTTGATTATCAGAACCTGGATTATTTAGTGCACTTAAATTAATGTCAATATAGTTTCCATTGGTAATTTCAATTCTGACTACGTTTGACGATGGATCCAACCCATATGTACTTAATTGTTGGTCGTCACTAAAATCTGCATTAGCAGGAACATTAGTACCTACTTGGTACCCATTAACCGTTTGCGCATTAT
The DNA here is from genome assembly GCA_902536695.1 of uncultured Bacteroidota bacterium. GTDB lineage: Bacteria > Bacteroidota > Bacteroidia > Flavobacteriales_D > Parvicellaceae. Next base: position 24,333 of record CACAYQ010000014.1, read on the forward strand.
CTACTACATTATTATTATCCGTATCATAAACGCTGGTGTTCATGTCCCCTAAATTGCCTACGTTTTGATTTACCTCATCAATAGCGGCCTGTACGGTACTAGCGGATAAATTGGAAGAAGAGTTATCATAAAATACCGAATTGGCATCTTGGTTATCTGTAAAAACTGCATTCGCAGGTACATTAGAACCTACTTGGAACCCATTAACGGTTTCAGCGTCATCCACTACGCCATCATTGTTGGTGTCGTATATATTTTTTAACATCACACCCACACCCATTGTACCTACTTGAACCCATTCAGCGTTTCCTTGAGCATCTGAACGCAAAATTCTATTGAATCCTTGGTTTCCGTCTATAAATTGAAATTGCCCGTAGTTAGATGCATCACCAACACTTAACTTATCATTTACTTTTACATTTCCCGTACCAGATACACCATCTATACCAAAATAACCAGCAAAGTTATTTCCGTTGTTGTTATCATCTGCTGATCCGAGAACTCCTATATTTCTTGTACTGTTAATGCCTAGAGCCTGTCCGGCAACCCCGATTTGTTCTCCAGTACTTGGCCCACCAGTTTTGAATATACCTCCATAATTATCAGCATTCCCTGAACCATCGGCCATGGCATAAACTCCAATTTTTGAATCATTTAGACTAGTTCCAATTGAAGCGGTACTATTCAACACATATACACCTCTTTTAGAATCACTATCTGTTACAATATTCAACTTTCCGCCCATGTTAGTAAAGTTGGTAATTCCAATACCAATTCTTCCGGAATTGTTATTATACATGTCGTCTACGTCTAATGACCATTTGTTACCACCTAAATTTGAAAGAGGAACACCATTGCCATTAGATATTACTAAACTATCTGTAGTAATATTAAGTGATTGGTTATCGGTAAACACAGCATTAGCGGGTACTGCACTTTCAACGTCAAGATAATTAACTGTGTTAGCATTGTCAGCAGAAATAGCGTAGGGGACAGCTACCATTAAATCCGTACTGACAAGATTATCGTTTACAACAACGGTTAAATAGTAAGTTTCTATTCCCCATTGAATGTCACTAAAAATACCAGGATCTACATCCCCGACTTTGGTGTAAAACAAGCCAAAATCGTTTGTGGTTAGGGTATGTTCTTCTGTATATAGGTAATCGTTTTCTGGATCTTGTGGATTGGTTCCAATGTAAAACTTCACATTCAAATCCTGATTGGCTAAAATTTGATTGGTTAACGGATCATGAGCAACCGCTTGATAATTAAATGTATTTATGTTTTGTGAGTATGTGGTTAATACAACCACTGAAAAGAACACCAAATACAAAAGCTTTTTAAATAGCAGCATACAATAAATTTAGTTTTCTTTTACGATTTGTACCCAGTTGCTGCAACGAATTTGTTCTGAAGGCACTTCAATAGTAAAGAAATAGGTACCAGAAGGCATGGGTTGATCATTGGTATTGGTCCCGTCCCAGTATGCACTGATATTATCGTAGTTTTCAATGCTTTTAATCACATCACCCCATCGGTTAAAAATAGTAACTGTATTTACGCTATTTTGTTCATAGAAAAACAAATCAATAATCCATTTGTTACTGTACTGATCTGTACTGTTGGGAACAAAAGCATTAGCGGTTTCGTTAATCAGTTCTCCACAATCATAAGCTCTTGTGATACTAAAATTGTAGGTAGGTTGTTCAAATCCTTGTGTGATTAATGCATTGGAGTTACCCTCAGTAGTGACCATTACTTCTCCTACGTTGTCCATAATAGTGGTTTCATTGGTCGTATGGCTGCCTCCATAGCTCCCTATGACTTGACGAGATAGGACAACGTTTTGGGAGTGAATCCATATTGCATTAAGCAATAATACAGGCAATATAAAATATGGAAATTTCAATACTTAAAATTAAGGTTTATATACTACAAAAGAAAATGCGTTTGTAACTTGAGTAACTGAGTTTGAACTTATTTGATTCATCTGTATGTTTAAGCCATAATTTCCGTTACCTATGTATACTTCATTATAGTTGGCTAATATTCTGCCACCACCTACTGGTGTCACTACAACTATAAATTCATCTTCATCAAAGTCAATTGTATTTCCGTTTTCGTTTTTAAGTGTTATGTGATAGTCAACGTTATTGTATAGATTGATATCAAAATTATCCGTTCCTTTTAATTTACTGCCTGATTGAGAAATTGTTCCGTATGCATAGGCAATCATATTATTGTTTCCAGATGAAGGTGTTTTAACCTTACCTTCAATTTCAAGGTTGTTTTCAATTTTGACGTTTCCAGAGGCAAAGTACCCAGCCCAGTTTAATCCGTTAGAATTATCAGTTGCTTGTCCAAAAACACCAATATTTCTAGTAGAGTTCGTTCCACTAGCAAATCCGCCAACTCCTATGAATTCACCACTTCCTCCTGAAGCAGGTGGTGGTGGATCTATAGCTTCAAACCAACCTCCATTGTTGTCATCTGAACCTGAGCCACTAACTTGGGCGTAAACCCCCATTTTGAAGGAATTTGGTGTTCCATCTGAACTTTGTGTACTATTGAGAATATATATCCCTCTTTTTTCGGTGTTTGTTATAATATCTAGTGCAAATAGAGGACTATTTTGACTAAAATCACCAATTCCAATTTTTGAATTTCTATAAGCATACCCAGAAGAAGGATGCACAGTCCAAGGAATATTATCCCACGAAGCATTTCCAATAGCATCACTTGTTAAAACCTTCCCTAATCCTTGCGATCCATCTACATACATAAACTCTGCATTATTACTACTTACTCCTAATTCAAGTTTATCATAAATTCTTACGTCTCCCTCAGGAAAATAGGCTGCATAATTATAAGTTGCATTTTCAGCTTTCGAATAAATACCAATATTCCAAGTAGCAGTTTGAGAAGTAGCTTCTGCAGATATTGCATAGTTATTTGAGCCATTTTCAGATTTAAATTTACCAGCATAATTAGTATTTGATTGCCCACTTTGTGAATTTACAACTTCTAACTTAGTTTGGTTACTTGGACTAGTTGTACCTATACCAACCCTTTTATTTTGATCAACATATGGATTTCCGCTTGCATCAGATTGCCAATGACCACCCATTCCGCTCATGCTCATCTTATAAAGTTGCCCACTTGATTGATCAGAAACTACCATGTCATAACTACTAGTGCCACCTGCACTTGCAGATGAAAGTCCGCTAAAAGTTATACCTCCTTCAGCTGTCAGATTACCACCATTACCAAAGAAATCTTCTTCGACTATTAAATTTGCACTACTTATAGTTGTATTACC
>CACAYQ010000015.1 GCA_902536695.1 uncultured Bacteroidota bacterium
TTGCGCAAATTCTTTCCGCAACTTCTTTTTGAAACATACCTAACAACTGGGTAATAATTGATCTATTTTCGAATACCTTGAAGACTATTTGAGATGAAATATTGTATGGAAAATTTCCAACAATAGTAAATTGATCTTCAAAGACCGATTCCCAATTTTCACTCAAAATATCTTTTTGTTTAAGTTTTAAGTCAGGATAATGAAGTGACAAATATTCGATTGATTCAATGTCAACTTCATAGGCAACCAATGAAAATTTTTTCGGAATTAAAAATTGTGTTAATGATCCTGTACCTGGACCAATTTCTAATACATTTTGTTCGGGTTCATTAATTAATATTGCATCCGCTATCCTTTTGCAAATTTGGACATCTTTAAGAAAATGTTGACCAAGGTGTTTTTTAGGAACTACTTTCATAAATTACTTTATGGACTGCAAATCAATAAATCTTTTGTAATACTGATTTTCCGTGATTAATTCCTCATGTGTTCCCATTTCCACAATTTTTCCTTTGTCAAGCACAACAATTTTTTGAGCATTTTGAATGGTAGACAATCGATGAGCAATGACTAACGATGTTCTATTTTTCATAAGTCTGTCCAGCGCAACTTGCACCGCTTTTTCCGACTCTGTATCTAAAGACGAAGTAGCCTCATCCAGAATTAGAATTTGAGGGTTTTTATAAAGTGCCCTAGCAATACTTATTCTTTGTTTTTGTCCTCCAGACAATTTATTTCCGCCATCTCCAATATTGGTTTCGTACCCATTTTCTAGTGAAATAATAAATTCATGAGCATTCGCCATTTTAGCTGCATCTATGACTTTTTCTTTGTCAAAATGATCATCTCCAAAGGCAATATTTCTAAATACATTATCATTGAATAGTATAGACTCTTGACTAACAACACCCATTAAATTTCTTAAAGTGGATAATCTAAGATCTTTTATATTATGATTGTCGATTATAATTTCACCTTCAGAGACATCATATAATCTTATCAATAAGTCAGCTAATGTTGTTTTTCCTGCACCTGAGTGACCAACGAGTGCAACTGTTTCTCCTCGTAATACATGAAAGGTAACATTGTTTAATATCTCCTTCTCATCATATTTAAAGTGAATATTATTAAATTCAATTTTTTCTTGGAATTGAATATTATCTGTTGCTACAGGTTTATCCGTTATTTTTTGGTTCTCACCAATAACTGAGTTTATCCTATCAAGTGCAGCAATTCCTTGTGAAGAATCATATATAGCTTTAGAGATGGACTTGAAAGGAGTGATTAATTGAGAAAATAAAATTAAATATCCAATAAAAACATCTGGCTGTATTTCATTCTCAAATACTAAATTTCCTCCGTAAAGCAAAACGCCTGCAGTTGCAATTACACCTAAAAACTCGCTCACCGGTGAGGCCATGTATACTTTTCTTGTCACGCTGAGCATAAGCTTATATAAATAATGACTTTGTTTTTTAAATCGATTATAAATAAACTGTTGTGCACTAAAACTTTTTATTATTCTCAATCCGTAAAGTGTTTCTTCAGTCATGGAAAGCATATTACCTGCATTTTCTTGTCCTAATTTTGATTTCTTTTTTAAACCACTGCTGATTCTAGAAATAATCAATCCGGCAAAAGGAAGAAAAACGATAATAAATAAAGTAAGTTTTACACTAATTATGAAAAGTGTAATAAAATAACCAAGTATGTAAAAAGGATCTTTAAATATGGCATTTGTAGTAGCCTTTAGAGACAATTCTAGTTCTTTCAAGTCAACAGAAAATCTAGATAGAATATCTCCTTTTCTTTCTTCTGAATAAAATGCCATTGGTAAGTATAATATCTTTTGAAATAATGAATTCCTAAATCTCAACGTGCTGGATTGGACAAGGTCAGAAAGAAAAAATGTACTTAGGAATGTAAAAAGATTTTTAAGAAAAACCATTGACACCAAAAAAACACAAATTACAATCAAGGTTTGATACCTTCCTTCAGTAAGCGCGTAATTGGATAATTGATAATTAAAATGATCAACTATGCTTTCTTTTGAAAGTGAAAAAGTTCCTGGATAATCAAGGGATAGTGCCTGAATAGATTCTTTTGTATTGAAAATTACTCTAAGTAAGGGAATAATCATGGCAAATGAAAACAGTGAAAAAAACATGGCTAAAATGTTAAACATCAAGTTAAAAAACAGTGTTTTTTTAAACTGCAATGTAATTTTCGCTATGCTGAACAAATTTTTCATAAGAAGAAACAAAGTTAATATAGTTGATGAACTATTTCATAAAACAACCAATACGATGAGGTATTGTGATCAACTGATTAGTTTTTCTAAATTTGCAACCTTCATGAGTATAAGACGGGAAAAAGTTGCAAACGTGATCAGAAAAGAATTGGGTGTTTTTTTTCAAAAAAACGCCTCTTCTATTTGTATGGGAGCAATGGTAAGTGTAACTACAGTAAGGATGAGTCCCGATTTATCTATTGCTAAAGTATATCTAAGTATATTTGGAGGCAAGGATAATGATGAGGTATTTGAAAAAGTACACTCATCATCTAAATTTATCAGACATCAATTAAGTCAAATTGTAAAGAACCAATTAAGAAGGACACCTGAACTACATTTTTACAGAGACGATTCTTTAGATTATGCAGAAAAAATTGAGGAGTTATTGAAATGAAAACTATTTATAAATACCTCTTAAATACGCTGCCTAGACCTCTACTAATTAGATTAAGTTATGTGTTTAAACTTTTTGCACCAATTGCCTTTAAAGGTTCCAATGTAGAGTGTCCAGTTTGTGAACGAAAGTTCAGAAAATTCCTTTCTTACGGTTCAGATATTGCACATAGAGAAAATGTACTATGTCCTTATGATTTAACTCTTGAAAGACATCGATTGTTATGGCTCTATCTAAAACAAAGTAACTTTTTTAGTGAAAAAAAAATAAACCTATTACATATTGCTCCTGAGCAATGCTTTTACCCCATATTTAAAAAGCAAACAAATTTAAACTACACAACTGCTGACCTTGAATCACCTCTAGCTGATCTTCATTTTGATTTACACCAAATACCTCTTGATGAAAATTCATATGATGTCATTTTTTGTAATCACGTATTAGAGCATGTTAAAGATGATCACCAATGTATGACAGAGCTTTACAGGGTAATGAAAAAAGGAGGATGGGGTATTTTTCAAGTTCCCATAAATTATGAAAGTGAATCCACATATGAAGATTCTACAATAACAGACCCTAAGGAAAGAGAAAAGCATTTTTGGCAAAAAGATCACCTTAGATTATACGGAAAAGATTATCCTATCAAACTAGAGAAAGCTGGTTTTAAAATTGAAATTTTCAATCCCAGAACTGATCTCAAAAAATTGAATTATCAAAAAATGAGACTTAATCCAGATGAACTAGTATACATTGCTATAAAGCAATAATGAATAAAAAGTTCAAAATATCATCTGTTAAAGAACTAGATGAGGTTGCAAAAGCAATAGCTAAAATGATACCATCTAATAAAATTTTTACGTTAAATGGAGAGCTAGGAAGCGGAAAAACTACGTTAATCAAGCAAATTCTAGAAAAATTTGAAATATTTGACTCTTCATCGCCCACATTTAGCATCATTAATAATTACATGGGTGGTGAAGTGGGTGAAGTTCTTCATATCGATGGATATCGAATAGAAAAAGAAGAAGAAGTTGAAAATCTTGGATTTATAGATTATTTAAAAGATGAACCGCTTTGTTTTATTGAATGGCCAGAAAAATTTCTTAACTTTTTACCAAAGAAATACGTAAATATTTCCATAATCGTTGAAGAACAATATCGAATAATCACCATTTCAATATGATTTCATCCGGAGACGCCTTAAAATCACTAGCCTTAGAAGCAGCACTTTCACCTCAAGAAGAAAAATTGGAGGTAGGAAGAAAAAAACAAAAATTATACATTGGTATTCCAAGAGAAACAGAATTTCAAGAACAAAGAGTAGCTTTAGTTCCGGAATCAGTTGGCCTACTTGTAGCCAACGGCCATCGAGTAGTTATCGAATCTAACGCGGGGAAAAACGCCAATTTCAGCGATAATGAATACAGTGAAAGTGGAGCTGAGATAATACACGACACGCAAGAGATATACAAAGCAGATATCATTCTTAAAATTTCTCCACCAAGTGAAGAGGAAATTAAGATGATGAAGTATAAACAAATTCTTTTTTCAGCCCTTCAACTTTCTGCACAACCAAAAAGTACGCTTAAAAAACTAATGGAAAAGAAGATTACTGCTATTGCATGGGATTACATTGAAGACGAAAGTGGTTCGTTCCCAATTGTAAGATCTATGAGTGAAATTGCAGGAACTACTTCTGTTCTTATAGCAGCTGAATTAATGAGTAATGCCAATGACGGCAAAGGATTAATGTTAGGTGGGTTGGCAGGGATCACTCCTCCAGAGATGGTTATAATTGGCGCGGGGACAGTTGGTCAATTTGCCGCTAGTGCCGCACTTTCTCTTGGAGTTTCTGTGAAGGTTTTTGATAACTCTCTATTTAAACTTAGAAGATTACAACGAGAAATAGGTCATAAGATATTTACATCTGTAATCCAACCAAAAGTATTGGAAAAGGCTTTAAGGAGATGTGATGTCGCTATTGGCGCATTACGTGTTCCTCATGGAAGAACTCCATGTGTTGTCAATGAAGATATGATTAAAAATATGAAAGAAGGCTCTGTTATTGTAGATGTAAGTATTGATAAAGGAGGGTGTTTTGAGACATCAAAAATTACAACACATCAAAAACCAACATTTAAAAAATTTGGTATTGTTCATTACGGAGTTCCAAATATAGCATCTAGGGTTTCTAGAACGGCTAGTTATAGTCTTTCAAATATATTTTCTCCTCTTTTATTAGAAATTGCTGAAAGAGGAGGATGTGAAAAAATTATTCAGAAAGAAAAAGGGTTTAGACACGGAGTATATATTTACAAGGGGACACTAACATCGTCCTTCTTAGGAGAAACATTTGATTTACCTTACAAGGATTTAGATCTATTAATTTCAGCCTTATAAATTAACTAACGTAAAGGCTTGACTTTACCGCATTCACAATTCTACTCACATTAGGAAGGGCCTCTTCTATTAGTACTTTTGAGAAAGCAAACGGAGTGTCAGATTGCATAACTCTTATTACTGGCGAATCTAAATAATCAAATGCGTATCGTTGTAAATGATAAGCAATTTCACCAGAAATAGAAGCCAGTGGCCAACTTTCTTCAATTACTACACATCGATTGGTCTTTTTTACCGACTCAACCACAGTATCATAATCAATGGGTCTTACAGATCTCAAATCAATAATCTCGCAAGAAATTCCTTCTTTTTGTAAAACCTCTGCTGCTTCGTGGACCACCTTTATGATTTTCCCAAACGAAACTAAAGTGACATGATCACCTTTTCGCTTAATATCGGCTTTACCAATTGGTATTAAATATTCACCTTCTGGAATCTCCCCCTTATCCCCATACATTTTTTCAGATTCCATAATTAAGACAGGGTCGTTATCTCTGATCGCAGATTTAAGTAATCCTTTTGCATCGTATGGTGTAGACGGAGTTACCACTTTTAAACCAGGAACATGAGCATAGAAAGCCTCAAAACTTTGCGAATGTGTCGCTGCAAGCTGGCCTGCTTGTCCATTTCCTCCTCTAAACACAATAGGGCAAGAATATTGGCCACCACTCATTTGCAAAACTTTTGCAGCACTATTGATTATTTGGTCCGATGCCAATAATGCAAAGTTCCATGTCATAAATTCCACGATAGGTCTTAATCCATTCATAGCTGCACCAACAGCTATACCGGCAAATCCAAGTTCAGCAATTGGAGTGTCAATAACTCTTTCAGGTCCAAATTCATCAAGCATCCCTTGAGATACTTTATATGCACCATTATATTCAGCAACTTCTTCTCCCATTAAAAAAACATTCTGATCAATTCTCATCTCCTCAACCATTGCTTCTCTTAGTGCTTCTCTATACTGTACAGTTTTCATTATCTTAAATTGAAGTCCAAAAATAGATTTTTATAGCAAACAATAGTACAAAAATCTCCTTTATATATCACATTAGTTTATTGGCATTAAATAAACAATTCAATTTGTTAAGCCTGTATGATATTTTTCTAATCAATATAGGGCAACTTGACATAAATAATTATTTTAGCGGTCTTAAATTTTTAACTCAATTTCAATGAAATTATTGGTATGTATTAGCAAGGTACCTGACACTACAAGCAAAATAAATTTTGTGGACAACAATACAAAATTTGATGAAAATGGAGTGCAGTACATTGTAAACCCTTATGATGAATGGTATGCTCTAGTTAGAGCGCTTGAGCTAGTTGAAGCTCAAGGTGGTTCAGTAACAACAATTACAGTGGGTACTGCGTCAGATGATCCTACAATTAGAAAAGCGTTGGCTATTGGAGCCAATGACGCGGTGAGAATTGATGCAGATCCTTCAGATCCACATTTTGTTGCTAAACAAATTGCAGAATACGCAAAAAATGAAAATTATGATATTATTCTCACTGGAAAAGAAACTATAAATTACAATGGTTCACAAATTGGAGGAATGATAGCAGAGATGTTAAACACTCCATTTGTATCCCTTGCAACCAAACTAGACGTTAATAATAATGTAGCCACCCTTGAAAGAGATGTTAAAGGTGGTGTTGAAGTGGTAGAAGTGGTCACTCCATTTGTGCTTAGTGCAGCAAAAGGAATGGCGGAGCAGCGTATCCCTAATATGAGAGGAATTATGGCTGCAAGGACCAAACCCTTAAATGTTATTAGTCCAGTAGAGCAAGAACCATTAAGCTCAGTAGTTAAATTTGAATTACCTGATGCTAAATCTGGCTGCAAATACATTGAGCCAGAAAATATGGATGAATTAGTAGAATTATTACACAACGAAGCAAAAGTTATATAATATGTCAGTAGTCGTATTTGTAGAAGTAAAAAATAAAGTAAGTAAAGCGGCTATGGAAGCTGTTTATTACGGTAGTCAATTAGGTTCAGTAACAGTGGTCACTTATGGTGATACATCTGAGGAAATACTAAAAGAACTAGGAAATTATGGAGCAGAAAACATTTTGGTTTGCAGAAGTCTTAATGAGAGTAATGATCAAGCACTTACAAACCTTATTGTTGCAGCAGTCGAAAAAACAAATGCCGAATTTGTAGTTCTAGCTCAGGACCAAACTGGAAAAGGTGTAGGCCCTAGAATTTCTGCCAAATTAAATGCAGGCCATATTTCAGGTGCGATAGATTTACCTGAGACAAGTAATGGATTTGTGGTTAAAACCAATGTATACTCTGGAAAAGCTATTGCCCATGTGGCACTTCATTCTGCTAAAAAAGTAATTTCAATTTTACCAAACTCATTAGCACCCCAACTTAATCAAAAAGATGCTAATCTAGAAGAATTTAGTCCCGATTTAGGAACATTTGGTATTAAAGTAAAAGAACTAAAGTCCCAAGGTGATGGTGTTCCATTACCAGAAGCTGAATTGGTGGTTTCAGCTGGAAGAGGCTTGAAAGGTCCTGAAAATTGGGGAATTGTTGAAGATTTAGCTGATGTACTAGGTGCTACTACCGCTTGCTCAAGACCTGTTGCAGATATTGGCTGGAGACCACACCACGAACATGTTGGCCAGACTGGAGTTGCAATAAGACCAAATCTATATATTGCTGCTGGAATATCGGGAGCTATTCAACATTTAGCTGGAGTAAACGGAAGTAAAGTAATTGTTGTTATCAACACAGACCCCGAAGCACCATTTTTCAAAGCAGCCGATTACGGAATTGTTGGTGATGCCTTTGAGGTACTTCCTAGGTTAACAGAAGCCGTAAAGAAATTTTCAGCTTCTCAAAATTAATGATATAAATTCACTATATTTATAATTAAGTAATGATTGGGGATATTCCCCAATTTTTTTCTTAATATGGATAAAATCAAATTAGAAATTGCAGGGCTATCCTACAGCCAGACCCAATCTGGTGCGTACGCTCTCGTTCTTTCTGAATCCATTGGTAAAAGAAGGCTTCCAATCATCATAGGTGGCTTTGAGGCTCAAGCCATTGCTATAGAGTTAGAAAAAATGACACCAAGCAGGCCCCTTACGCACGATTTGTTTAAAAACTTTGCAGAGCTTTTTAAAATAAATATTTCAGAAATCATCATATATAATTTAGTAGAGGGAATATTTTTTGCTAAGCTCATATGTGAATATGAAGGAAAAGAGATAGAAATTGATTCAAGAACATCAGACGCTATTGCTCTTGCTATCCGCTTCGATTGTCCTATTTATACTTATGAATTTGTACTAAGTTCAGCTGGAATTATTTTGGATGACGATGATGTAGAAGATAATGCTGATGAGTTGACGCCTGAAATAAATGTAGAAGAAATTACTCAGAATCCAATCGAAAGAATGACAGTTAAAGAACTGAATTCTCAATTAAAAGACGCCATTGATAATGAAGATTATGAATCAGCCTCACGACTGAGAGATGAAATTAACAAGAGAAAAAAAGATTAAGCATCTGTACATCAAAAAGTTTATAATTTATTGCATGATAATCTCTCTATTTAATTGCTCAAAATCTATTGAACAACAATTAATTGGAGTTTGGGAAATTAAGTATGTAAAATGGGACAATAGCGATAGTATGGAAGTACCACATTATGACAGGTATCAATTGTCTTTAGAGAGATCCAATGGTAGTTTCATTTTTCATGATGACATGCAAAATGGCAACTGGTCGTTTTTTGATTCTACTATATTTCTTACCAGTACTCCTATTTGTACTACTTATATTGATTCGCTATTCCTTGTAAATGACGAACTAGGTAACTCATCTCTGATTTTAAAAAATGGAGAGCAAAAATTAGGTGAACTCACCGTAGATGGGGTTGTCCCTGAAAGGATAACTTATGAAATGGAACTTTTAGCAATAAGTGATACGGTCCTGAAAATTTCAAGCGAAGGAAATACATACATATATAAAAAAATACGTTAATTAGATAGATGGATTTATCAATTGTTTCCATATTTAGAGGTTTAGTCGGAATAGCATTTATACTTTTTGTTGCGTTTATTTTTAGTGAGCAGCGAAAAAACATACAATGGAAGGTCATTTTCATTGGAATAGGAATACAAGCACTTTTAGCGTTTCTAATCATTAATCCTTTAGGAATTGGTTTCCTTGAGTACTTTAGAATGGGTTTTGATGTATTGGGAAAAGGATTTGTGAAAATCTTAGATTTTTCTAAAGAGGGAACTAAATTTTTGTTCAGTTCATTTTTAGATACTGAAAAACATGGTTTTTTGTTTGCCTTTCAAGTACTCCCCACCATCATTTTCTTTTCCGCTTTAACGAGCGTTTTATTTTACTTAGGAATAATTCAAAAAATAGTATATGTTCTTGCGATATTAATGACCAAGATTTTAAAATTATCTGGAGCTGAAAGTTTATCTGTTGCAGGTAATATCTTCTTAGGACAAACTGAATCTCCTCTCATGATTAAGGCCTACTTAGCTAATATGAATAGATCTGAAATCCTACTAGTTATGACTGGAGGAATGGCTACTCTTGCAGGTGGAGTATTAGCCGCTTACATTGCATTCCTAGGAGGCGATGATCCGGTAGAAAGATTAAAATTTGCTAAACATTTATTAGCTGCATCCTTCATGGCGGCACCAGGTGCTGTGATCATATCCAAAATACTTATTCCACAAAAGGAAGCCATTAATTCAAAAGTGGAAGTAACTAAAGAAAAAATTGGAAGTAATGTACTTGACTCTATTTCAAATGGTACTGTTGAAGGACTTAAGCTAGCTGTAAATGTAGCCTCCATGTTACTGGTATTTATTGCTTTTATTGCCATGGCCAATTTTTTACTTATTAAATTTGGTGGTCTTACAGGACTTAACGGATGGATTGAAAGTATAAGTAATGGACAGTTTAATGAGTTTTCTTTACAGGTTATGTTAGGATATGTATTTGCCCCTTTTATGTGGTTGTTAGGAGTTTGTTCAGAAGACATAACCTTAGTTGGTAGATTAATAGGTGAAAAAGTAATCATGACCGAATTTATTGGATACATCAGTCTAAGTGACTTGAAAACGGCAGGTGCATTTACAGAAGAAAAATCCATTACTATGGCTACATACATGTTATGTGGATTTGCAAATTTTGCCTCTATAGGAATTCAAATTGGAGGAATTGGTTCTCTGGCCCCTTCTAAAAGAAAACTTCTTTCAGAATTAGGCTTAAAAGCTTTATTGGCTGGTACATTGGCTTCATTGTTATCGGCAACCATTGTTGGAATGACTTTTTAAATACCGTTGATAAATTTTTTTAACTTTTTAAAGGTCATTTTTATTTACACTTTATTTTTGAGCTTTCTTTAATAAGAATATGAAACAATATCACAATTTACTAAAACACATACTTGAAAATGGCACTCAAAAGGGTGACCGGACAGGAACTGGAACCATTAGTTGTTTTGGGTACCAAATGAGATTTAATCTTTCAGAAGGTTTTCCTTTGTTGACTACAAAAAAACTACATCTTAAATCCATAATTCATGAACTGCTTTGGTTTATAAAAGGGGAAACAAACATCCAATACTTGAAAGATCATAAAGTTAGAATATGGGACGAATGGGCGGATGAAAACGGAGATTTAGGGCCAGTGTATGGTCATCAATGGCGTAATTGGAACTCAGAAGGAATTGATCAAATAGAGGTTCTAATTGATCAAATAAAAAGCAATCCCAATAGTAGAAGGATGATCGTATCTGCATGGAACCCAAGTGTTTTACCCGACACATCAAAAAGCTTTACCGAAAATGTGAAAAATGGAAAAGCAGCCTTACCTCCGTGTCATGCGTTTTTCCAATTTTATGTAAGCGAAGGAAAGCTATCTTGTCAACTCTATCAAAGAAGTGCTGACACTTTTCTAGGGGTACCGTTCAATATTGCATCTTACGCTTTATTCACCATGATGATTGCTCAAGTTACGGATTTACAGCCGGGAGATTTTGTACACACTTTTGGAGATGTACACCTCTACAACAATCATATTGATCAAGCAAAAGAGCAACTTTCAAGAGATACCAGACCACTGCCTCAATTGAAGATTAACCCAAAAATAAAAGACATCACTGCATTCACATTTGAAGACTTTGAGCTAATTAATTACGATCCACATCCTCATATTAAAGCAGCTGTTTCGATATGATCATTTCTCTAATTGTTGCCATTGCAAAAAATCGAGTTATTGGTAAAAACAACCAATTAATTTGGCATCTCCCAAAAGACATGAAGTTTTTTATGGAGACTACCATTCATCACCCCGTTATAATGGGAAGAAAAAATTTTGAAAGCATTCCTGAAAAATATAGACCTCTGAAAAATAGAAATAACATCATAATTACTAGAAATGAGAACTACACTGCTGAAGGATGTATTATTGTTCATAGCATAGAAGAAAGTATTGAATACGTCAAAAAGAATTTGAAAACCAATGAATTATTTATTATTGGTGGAGGTGAAATTTATAAAAAATGCTTAGAAATAAATGTAGTAGACAGAATGTATATTACTCATATTGAAACTGCATTTAGTGGGGACACCTTTTTCCCTGAAATTGAAGAAGAAAAATGGTCAACAGAGGTCATTATGACGAACTTTAAGGATGATAAGAATCCACATGATTTTAGTATAGTTAGGTATAATAAAATAGATTAAGCTACCTTGAGCTTACTTATTTTTGATTTTGAAAACTGTTTCTGAGCATACTTAAGGTCTATAACTAGCTCTTTCACATCACTAGATGGAGCATTAAACATAGCCTCTGTTAGAATAGCTTCACAAATGGAACGAAGTCCTCTAGCTCCAAGCTTCAGTTCAATTGCCTTATCTACAATAAACTCCAAAACAGACTGTTGAATGGACAATTTAATTTCATCCATTTCAAATAATCTAACGTATTGTTTTACAAGCGCATTTTGAGGGTCTATTAGTATACTCAACAATACGTCCTTAGTTAAAGGATTTAAATACGTTAGAACTGGGAAGCGCCCTATTAACTCAGGTATCAAACCAAATTTTTTGATATCTAACTGATTCACATGAGACAGTAATTTCTCTTCATTGAATTCATCTTTAGATAATGCATTAAAACCAATGGATTGGCTTTTGACTCTCCTTTCAATTATTTTGGAGATCCCATCAAAGGCCCCACCACAAACAAAAAGTATGTCCTTGGTATTGACTTGAACCATTTTTTGTTCAGGGTGTTTTCTACCTCCTTGAGGTGGTACGCTAATTTGAGCCCCTTCCAACAATTTCAACATGGCTTGTTGTACACCTTCTCCTGAAACGTCCCTTGTAATGGATGGATTATCACTTTTTCTTGCCACTTTATCAATCTCATCAATAAATACTATTCCTTTTTCAGCTGCACTTACATCGTAATCAGCAGCTTGTAATAATCGAGAAAGGATGCTTTCAACATCTTCACCAACATATCCAGCTTCTGTTAGAACAGTTGCATCTGCAATACAAAAAGGAACATTTAACAACTTAGCAATTGATCTAGCCAAAAGTGTTTTGCCTGTACCCGTCTCTCCAACCATGATGACATTTGATTTTTCAATTTCAATATCATCTTGTGTTTTCCCTTTTTGCAGTAATCTTTTGTAATGATTATAAACCGCAACCGCTAAAACTTTTTTGGCATCTTCTTGACCAATAACATGTTTATTAAGATGCTGAACTATTTCTTCTGGAGTTAATAATTTTAGAGATTTTTCAATTTCTGCACTTGATTTTACACCTGCTTCTTCTTCTACAATTAGGTGTGCCTGACTGATGCAAGAATCACAAATATGACCAGTAATGCCTGCAATAAGTACATTGACGTCTTTTTTCTCCCTTCCACAAAAGGAACATCTTATGCTATCGTCTTGAGCCTTTGACATCTTATTTTTTAGATAGTACTTCGTCAATCATTCCATATTCTTTTGCCTCTTCAGAAGTCATCCAATAATCTCGGTCACTATCTTTCCAAACCGTTTCATAGTCTTTTTTCGTATGGTGCGAAATGATTTCGTAGAGCTCCTTTTTAAGCTTTTGAATTTCTCTAGCCGTAATTTCAATATCTGAAGCTTGGCCTTGTGCTCCTCCAAGAGGTTGATGAATCATTACCCTAGCATGCTTTAGTCCTGTTCTTTTACCGTCTTGACCAGCGCACAATAAAACAGCACCCATCGAAGCAGCCATACCTATACAAATAGTAGATACGTCTGGATTTATATATTGCATGGTATCATATATTCCAAGTCCAGCATAAACAGATCCTCCAGGTGAGTTAATGTATATCTGTATATCTCTTTTCGCATCCATAGACTCCAAAAACAGCAACTGCGCCGTAATAATATTTGCCACATAGTCATCAATTCCCGTTCCTAAGAATATGATTCTATCCATCATAAGCCTAGAGAAAACATCCATAACTGCAATATTCATTTGCCTTTCTTCAATGATGTTTGGAGTCATTCCGAGTGGTACATTTGGAACTGCAGAAGTATACTTATCAAGTGTTAGACTGGATATACCTAAATGTTTTGTGGCATATTTTCTAAATTCTTCGCTACTGTTTGGATTCATTATTGGATCTTTTGTTTGTAATTTAGGTATTTATTGGATGGCCTCAGCGGACTTTTTAACGAAATCTTCATGAGAAATTTCTTTGTCCGTGATTTTTAATGTGTTTTTTAAGTAATCCATAACTTTTCTGTCATAAATCATGTCATTCAACTTTCTAGCCTCTTCTTGATTAGAAAGCACATTTTGGGCTGCTTTTTTAAGTTCGTCTTCACCAGGAATCATCATTCCATACTGTGCATATTGATTGCCAATGAGCTCCATAGCAAAGTTCAACAATTCACTCCCTTCTACCTTTATGTTTTGATCTTTTACAATAGAATTCTCAATTAACTGCCACTTTAAACCATCTGCATACTTTTCATAATCAGAATCAATCTGCTCTTTCGTTGCCTCTTTGTTTGAACTTAAAATCCATTTTTTTAAAAATTCATCTGGGAGTTTAAGTTTTAATTTTTTAATAATCGTTTTGGTAACTTCTGTTTTGAATATTCGATCGGTGTCAGCTATGAACATATTTCCTAAATCAGAAATGATTTTTTGTCTAAATTCATCTTCTGTTTTGATCTCTCCAGCTCCATAAATTTTATCAAAGAGAGCTACATCAACATTTGCAGGTTCAAGTGTTTTTACTTCATTAACCGTTAATAACACGTTCCTATTATACAGTTTGGCTCTATCTTTATCTATCCCTAGCATAGACGCCATGTCAGCTTCTCCTCTACTAATAACTTTTGGATCTATCACTAATTCATCTTTAGGTTTTAGACCTATAAGTTTCTTTTTAGCTTTTTTATCATCCACAAACTCAATCGAAACAGTAGAACTATGATTAAATCCTTCTGTCACAACTTCCCCTTTTTCATTCAGCTCTTTAAAATTAGCTAATATCATATCACTTTCAGAAGCCACTTCAATACCTACTAACTTTCCATAACGTTTTGCAAAATCATTTATTTGCTTATCAACAAGTTTATTGTCAATTTTAGGTTGATATCGAGTAAACTTAAATTTACCAGGAAGATCTAAGTTAAAATCTGGAGCAATACCTAACTCGTATGCAAACTCAAAATCGCCAGGGTTATTCCAATCAATTTGCTTCTTTTCATCTTCAATTGGCAATGGATTACCAAGGATATTAAGTTTATTTTCTGTGATGTGGTCATAAATTGACTTATTTAAAATTTTATCAATTTCTTCTGCCAAAATAGATGGGCCATATTTCTTTTTTACAATGCTAGCAGGAACATGACCTTTCCTAAAACCTGGCATTTGAATCTGTTTTCTGTAATTTTTTAATGAATTCTCATAAGGTGTAGCATAATCTTTATTAGATATCTTCACCGTTAAAACTGCATTTAATGCATCTCTATTTTTAACGCTAACGTCCATATTATTTTACTTTGATGTATGATGTAAAAATGGCATAAACAAACTGCCTATGCCATTTCAACTTGGTGCGGGTAGAGGGAGTCGAACCCCCATGCCTTGCGGCACTAGATCCTAAGTCTAGCGTGTCTACCAATTCCACCATACCCGCGTATGCTTTCTAAAAGCAGTTTGCAAATTTATTCAATTTTCTCAAATACAAAAGCCTTGAAATATTTTTCTACTACCTTTGAATACAACTTAAAAAATTCTGAATGCTTACAATTGATCTTATTGATATGGGATTACCTAAAGCACACCGCTACTTATTGGGTGCTGTTGGACCCAGACCGATATGTTTTGCGAGTACGGTTGATGAAAAGGGCGTACCTAACTTAGCTCCATTTTCATTTTTTAATGTCTTTAGCTCCAACCCACCAATTGCTGTTTTTTCTCCGTCTAGAAGCGGTAGAACAGGAGCCCATAAAGATACTTACAATAATGTAAAAAAAGTAAATGAAGTGGTCATCAATTTAGTTGATTATTCCATGGTAGAACAGATGTCATTAGCTAGCTCTCCATATGGCCCTGAAGTAGACGAATTCATTAAAAGTGGTTTAACCCCAGTAGAATCTGAAACCATAAAACCATTTAGAGTAAAAGAGTCCCCTGTACAATTAGAATGCAAAGTAATTGAAGTCAAAGAATTAGGTGAAGAAGGAGGCTCAGGTAATCTTATCATTTGTAAAATTTTAAGGATGCATGTTTCTGATCATATATTAGACGACAATCAAATGATCGATCAAGAAAAAATAGATTTAGTAGCCAGAATGGGAGGAGACTGGTACTGCAGAACCGATAAAAATTCCATGTTTGAAATTAAAAAACCCATTACAACCCGAGGAATTGGATTTGACCAGATTCCCGAAGAAATACTTCAAAGTTCCATTCTAACAGGGAATGACTTAGGTAAATTAGGAGGAATTGAATCCATCCCGGATGAAACAGCTGTGAACGATTTTAAACTTGTAGAATTAAGTGATCTGTTTATTGAGCTTGAGGATGATGCTTCATCTCTTGAAATAGCACTCCACAAAAAAGCAAAATTATTTTTAGAAGATAATAACTTGGATGACGCTTGGAAAACCTTACTTTCGTTTAATAATTAATCAAAGATGGAATTAAAAATTAATGGAAGAGTAAAACTAATCATGGATTTACAGTCATGGGATTCAGGTTTTACTAAGAGAGAGTTTGTTATCACTACTAATGAACAATATCCTCAGGATGTAAAGTTGGAATGTATTAAAGAAAAAACAAATTTACTTGATGGATTAGCAGAAGGTGACGAAGTGGAAGTTTCATTTAATATTAGAGGAAACGAATACAATGGGAAATATTATGTGAATCTACAAGCTTGGAAGTTGCAAAGAGAAGATAGCGGAATGAATCAAGAGGCCCCTCCAACACCAGATTTTGAACCTGTAGGCGATGAAGATGATGATCTTCCTTTTTAAATAGCTCATTTGACCCTTTTTGACCGATACATCAAAGGGGTACGTTTTTTACTTCCTACCCCCTTTACCATTGCTATAGCTCTTACGCTCATTACAATGGTTTTCGCCATCATATGGCCGTGGTCTAATACTACTATAATTGCAAGTAATTATACTGAAAAATTTACCTTAGTTATTCAATTTTGGAACAAAGGCTTATGGGACACAAATGGACTTGCTTTTGCTATTCAGATGATGCTAATGCTTCTACTTGGACATGTTTTTGCATTAAGTCCTATTGTAGAAAAAGGAATAAAAAGATTACTTCCTATTTGTAAAACAAACGCAAGAAGTGCTGCTTTAATATCTTTTACTACACTGATCATTAGCTGGTTTAATTGGGGACTTGGACTTGTTTTTGGTGCAATATTTTGTAAAAAGTTGTTAGAGTACGCTCATGATAAAAAATTACCCTTGAATGCAGGTCTTATTGGGGCAGCCGGATATTGTGGCCTCATGGTATGGCATGGTGGTATATCTGGGTCATCATTAATCAAAATTGCCGAACCTGGGCATTTGACTACGCTAGTTAGCCCTCAATATGAACATCAAGTTCCTCATTTAATCGATTTTAAAAGCACTGTTTTTTCGTCTTCTAATCTTATTATTACAGCCATATTATTTTTAGTTCTGCCATTAACCATATACTTCATAGGTAAAAAAGTAAAAACTCGAATCCCAGAAGAATACAAACTATCCTCAAAAAAGGTTATTAATAAAAAACTAATTGGTGCCGAAAGATTCGATCATTCCAAAATTACAGGAAGTATAATAGGTGGATTATTACTTGTTTTGTGCACTTATTTAGCTATATCTCACCCTAATACATTATCATTCCGTTTTATCACACCCAATTTCCTGAACTTAAGTTTACTTGCCCTTGCCCTAATTAGTCATGGGAGCATTACCAATTTTTTAACTGCTTCAGAAAGTGCAATTGGTGGTACTGTAGGAATACTATTGCAGTTTCCTCTGTATTTTGGTATAATGGGCATCTTTCAAACAACAGGAATAATACAAGATCTTTCTCATTTCTTTCAACATATTTCTTCTGAATTTACTTATCCTATATACACTTTTTTCAGTGCTGGATTAATTAACTTTTTTGTCCCTAGTGGAGGTGGACAGTGGTACATACAGGGGCCTTTAATTATTCAATCTGCGTTAGAGATGGGTATACCTCTACACAAAAGTATTATGGCTCTTGCTTATGGAGATCAAATTACTAACATGATGCAACCATTTTGGGCTTTACCTCTTCTTGGGATTACAGGACTTAAAGCAAAAGATATTCTACCCTATACTTTTTTGCTTATGCTAGTTGGAATAGGGGTATTCGTGTTTGGGTTCCTTTTTTTATAACTTAATAGTTGTTAACCCTGTATAAAAAGATAAAAATGAATTTTTATAAAAAAATAATAATTTCTAGCATTGTAATGAGCAATATTATAGGCTGTCAAAAAAATGAATGCTTAGATGGAGTTAAAGCACGTATAGAAAATAATCAACTTGATGGTTGTGGTTTCACCATTAAATTAAATAACGGGGACCAAATTGAGCCTATCAATTTATCTGATTTCAATCTAGAACCAGAACACAACAAAAAAGTATGGGTGAGCTATCACATTAATCAAAATTTATCCGCAAGTATTTGCATGGTGGGTGAAATTGTAGTAATTGATTGTATTTCAGAACGTTAGTTTTTAAAAATGAAAGGGAAAATTTGCTTATTACTGTATATCATTGCTTGCCACTCATGTGTCAATGAAAAAACTCATGTGAATCAAATTATGGATGAAATATCGATCTATGATAATCAAGCCAAAGATACCTCAAGTTCTATTGATATAGACAATAAAAAATCTTTATATGAAACAATTGGTTATTGTGACAGTGGTGAAATTTATGCCTATTTAATAGATGATGACAGCAATGGAACAAATCTTAGAAAAAAACCAAATGGAGAAATAATATATGTGCTTAAAACTCAAAATGGAAATATAGAGTTTAGTTTATCTGAATCTAAAGACAGTTGGTTTAAAATAACTAAAATTGATACCTATAATGATGCAATTGAACCGATGCCTGATGAGTGTTGGATTCATGGATCACTTATTGGAGCACAATTAAGAAATTATGGCGGTCAACCCATAGCTTTATATAAAACACCAGATGCAACTCAAATTGCTTTCACCATATATGAACAAGATGTCATATTAAGCTTTAACACCATGTGTGGTAGTGATTGGGTGCAAGTAAATCATAGGGACGAACTAGGGTGGATACAATCTCAATGGCTGTGTGGCAACCCAGTAACTACTTGTTCATAGTTATTTAAACCTCTACAACACCATAAATTTCAAAGACGCTAGAACAAAACCATCTTTTTCAAATTGAGCAACGTAGTTTCCATTCTTTAGTTTAGACGTGTCATATGTCCAAACTGGAGGATGAATATGATCAATAGTTTGCACTACCTTTCCTTTCTGATTATATAGCAGGACATTTAAGTGTTGTTGATCATCAAGAGGTATATTGACTCTGAGGGTTGAAGTAGATGGGTTAGGGAACAAATGCCATTTAGTAAATGACTTTGTATAAAACGGAGTAGAATGAGACCATTCACTCCATTTAAGTCCTTTATCTCTATATCGTACTCTCAAAAAATAAGTTTGGTCTGGTAAGAGTGTATGCATAGTTAATTCACATAAATTTATTCCCTCTTGCGTATCTTGATTTTTGAACTCGTTTTTATACTGCACCCAGCGATCAGCAACAAGGTTAGAGTAATCATTACTGTCTGAGGTAACTTGCCAATGAGTAGCTCCATGTTCATCATGATTCGGGTCTTCAAATGAAGATGCGCTAAAGTAGACGTCCTCCGGATTGACTGAGTCTTCAGCTGATGGCTCTAAAATAATTGGCATTGCTGGTGATTGGTTATGTAAAGAAATAACTAAACTATCTTCTATAGTATTGGTTTTATAGTTGTGCTCGTTACCTAGGCTTATTCTTTTTAATTTAAACTTGGGATCTTGTCCGGCTTCTGCTTCAACCACCACAAATCCATATTCATCGTGAGATATTATATACTCTTCATAATCTTGCTGGAAATACTCATCCCAATAGTCAAGATTTCCTCCACCAGATGCTACATTTACCATAAGATGTTGATGATCCCTAGATTGCCCTCTTGAGTATCCATGAGTATGCCCAAAGAAATGAATAGACGGCTTTCCTGAAACAGTACTAAAAACCTCCAATTTATCAATCACTTCACCAGTGAACGAGGTATTTCCCTCTGGCCACAATTCCGAATGATGTGGATGATGTAATTGAGCAAAAACAAAATCAATAATAGTATCTGAAGTGGTAATGGACAAAATACTATCTAACCACTCTAGTTGTTCTTGAATTCGGTATCCATTATTCGAATCCATACCAATAATTCGAACATTAGAGTGATCTTTATACCACCAATGTTCTTCATACCCATTAGTACCATTTAAGGGCAGTTCAAAATAGTGGAAAAAAAAGGGGTGATTTCGCTCATGATTTCCTAGTACAGGATACAAGGGTAAATAGCTTAATATATTTTTTCCTTGACCAAAAAAATCATTCGTCCAATGTAGATGTTTTGAACCATCATCTACTAAATCTCCTGGGAAAAGTAAGAAATCAATATGTTCATTAATTTCGGATAAATTACTAGGGTTAAAAAATGATATAATTCCATCATTTACTACCTTTTCAAACATATTGGGATTAGAATTATCCTTCTGCATATCACTAGTTGCAACCAACACAGTTGCACTTTCCGCATCAACTGACTCCTCAGTTTTAAATGAAAAAAACTGAGAGGTATAATTGTCTTTTTTAATACGGTAAACATATCGTTGAGATGGATCAAGATTGTTTAATTCTACCCTCTGAATAAAATGTCCTGTATTCAACAAAGAGTTAGATTGTGAAACAACACTTTGTATTTGTTGTTGATCTGGACCCCAATCTAGATACCAGGAATTAGCCTCTTCTGTCTCCCATAAAACAACAACACCTTGATCGGTTAATTTTTGTAAATAGGGCTGAACTACTACTTCTTGTGATATACTATGTATTGTAAATAATAAGCCTAAAACAAAACAAATACGCTCTAGTTGATTTGACCACATTAATCATGAATTTAAATTAAAATTGTCAAACCTATTATTTTTTAAAATACTTTTATTTCACTTATATGTAAATGAATGAAAAACACCTATTTCAATCTCATTGATCAAAGCTATTATTTTCCGCAGGAAGGATTTGATCTAAGGGAGGGTAACCTTACATTTCATGATATTTCCATCAAACATTTAATTAAAAAGTATGGAACTCCTTTTAGGCTGTTTTTTCTTCCTGAAATAAGGGATAAAATTAAAAGAGCTAGAAATTTATTTAACCGTGCTATTAAAAAACATAACTATAAAGGAGAATACCATTATTGTTACTGTACCAAATGCAATCATTTTTCACACGTTGTTAGTGCCGCTCTTAAAGAAAGAGTCCATCTTGAGACTTCTTCTTCTTTTGATATTGATTTAATAAGAAACTTACACAAAGAAGGTAAAATCAATAAAGAGATCATCATAATAAATAATGGTTACAAAACAGATCAATATCTAAAAAAAATCATATCTCTTTATGATGATGGATTTAAAAATATTTTGGTTGTTCTGGATAATAAACCGGAACTAAAAAGACTTTTGCATTTATTAAAAGGTACAGAAAAAAAGTTGAAAATTGGTGTAAGAATGGCTATCAATGAAGAACCTCAATCGTCTTATTACACTTCAAGATTAGGCATTCGAAATAACGAGATTATTAACTTCTACTTAAATGAAATAAAGGAAAACCGGAATGTGATTTTAAAAATGCTCCATTTTTTTGTTGACTCTGGGATAAAAGACAATATGTACTATTGGGGTGAATTTCAAAAAGCATTGAAATTATATGCAGATTTAAAAAAACAATCTCCTACCCTCAATTCTCTAAATCTTGGTGGTGGATTTCCGATTAGAAATAACCTCGGATTTGATTATGACTACAATTATATGTGTAATGAAATCATAAAAAATATAAAAGAAGCATGTCAGAATGAACAAATTGATGACCCCCATATTTTTACAGAATTTGGAAAGTATACAGTTGGCGAAAGTGGTGCCATTATTTTTGAAGTATTAGATCAAAAAAAGCAAAATGACACTGAAAGTTGGTACCTTATAAACAACAGCTTAATGAATACGATTCCTGATGCATGGTCTATACATGAAAAATTCATCCTGCTTCCAATAAATAAATGGCAAAATGAATATAAAAGAGTAAATATTGGGGGGATTAGTTGCGATCATTCCGACTATTACAATTCCGAAGACTTTAATCAAGAAGTGTTATTACCTAGTTTTCCAGAGGATGATGAAGAACCTTTGTATCTTGGGTTTTTTCATACTGGTGCATATCAAGATTCATTAAGTGGCTATGGAGGTATAAAGCATTGCCTAATTCCAGCTCCAAAACACATTATAATTGATAGAGACGAAACAGGTAATTTTGTGGATTATGTATATCGAAACGAACAATCTGTAGAAGAAATGTTTCAGCTTTTGGGATATAAATAATGAGGAATTTTGCAGGCATAGAAGATCGATTTTGCAAGGAGGATTTTGCTAAAGTATTTTTACAATCAGTCCCGTACGATGGCACTAGTACTTGGGGTAAAGGAGCTGATAAGGGATTCGAAAAATTTTTAGATGCCTTAGAGAATATGGAATTATATGATATTGAAACTCATACGGAAGTTTATCAAAATGGTGTTCACATATTACCACCGTTAATCAATTTTAACACTCCAGAGTCCATGTTTAATGAAGTGTATAAAACCACAAAAACATTGCTAGAAAAAGATAAATTTCTCACTTTTTTTGGTGGAGAACACTCTATTAGTATTGGAATTATAAAGGCATTTTATGAGAAATTTAGAAACTTGTCCGTTTTACACATTGATGCACATGCAGATTTAAGACCTACTTACTTAGGAAGCCCTTACAATCATGCTTGCGCTTTGCATGATGCCAGCAAAAATTGTAACTTGGTTCAAGTTGGTGTTCGTTCCATGGATGTTGAAGAAGTCGAATACATCAGCAAAAATAAAGTTTATTTTGCTGAAAAAATACATGGAAAAACCCAATGGATGACCGACAGTGTCAACCAACTTTCCAATGATGTTTACATCACATTTGATCTAGATGCATTTGATCCTTCTATTATGCCTTCAACTGGGACTCCAGAGCCAGGAGGATTACTCTGGAATGACATCACGAAATATTTAAAAATGGTTTTTGAGTCAAAAAATGTAGTGGGTTTTGATATTGTGGAGTTAGCTCCTATAGATGGCCTTACTCATCCTGATTTTTTGGTGGCTAAACTGTACTACAAAATGCTTTCTTATAAATTTTATACATTATGAGTATTAAAGGTTTTGTACATGAACATTTTAAGCATTTCAATGCAGCTGCTCTGGTTGATGCAGCCAGTGGATATGAAAAGCACTTAAAAGAAGGAAAAAAAATGCTAGTCAGTCTAGCAGGAGCTATGAGTACTGCAGAGTTAGGTAAATCACTTGCAGAAATGATTAGACAAGATAAAATTCATTACATATCATGTACTGGAGCCAATTTAGAAGAAGATTTAATGAATTTAGTTGCTCATGATCATTACAAGCGAATTCCACATTACAGAGATTTGACTCCAAAGCAGGAAAGAGATTTGTTAAATAAAGGACTTAACAGAGTAACTGATACGTGTATTCCAGAAGAAGAGGCATTTAGACGATTACAATACCACATTTTTGAACTTTGGAAAACTGCTGAAAATAAAGAGCAGCGAAAGTTCCCACATGAGTTTATGTATGAATTACTTCTGTCAGGTGTTTTAGAACAATATTATCAGATACCACCCGAAAACAGTTGGATGCTGGCTGCTGCCAAAAAGAATATCCCTATAGTAGTACCTGGATGGGAAGATTCTACGTTAGGAAATATTTTTGCTTCCTATTGCATTAAAGGAGAATTACAGGTCTCTACAATTAAAAGTGGTATTGAGTATATGATATATTTAGCTAATCTATATGAAAATTATGCCGGCAATGAAGGTATTGGCTTTTTCCAGATTGGAGGTGGCATTGCCGGTGATTTTCCAATTTGTGTAGTACCCATGTTAAGCCAAGATTTGGAGAAAACGAATACCCCATTTTGGAGTTATTTTTGCCAAATAAGTGATTCAACTACTAGTTATGGATCGTATTCAGGGGCAGTTCCGAATGAAAAAATAACCTGGGGGAAATTAGATGTAGATACACCTAAATTTATCATTGAGTCAGACGCAACCATAGTTGCACCTCTTATTTTTGGTTACATATTAAATTGGTAAACTCTAAATTATTAAAAGAAATACAACATATTTTTTTACCCTATTAGGACCCATTTGTTTCTTGGTTAGTTTTCTGTTTGATACCCCAACTGGGATGAGTGTTAATGGATTCCGATTACTTGGTGTGATTGTATGGATGGCCATTTGGTGGATAAGTGAGGTAGTACCAATAGCAGTAACTGCACTATTACCGATTGTTCTTTTTCCTTCCTGCGAAATCATGTCTATTCAAGAAACAGGAGCAAACTATGGTCACAAATACATTTTTTTATTTATTGGTGGGTTTATAATAGCCAATGCTATTCAAAAATGGAATTTACATCAACGAATTGCATTGAATATTATACTCAGACTAGGCAGCAGTACCGATAAGATTATTTTGGGATTTATGATTGCTACTGGGTTTCTCTCTATGTGGATTTCAAATACGGCAACTACCGTTATGATGCTCCCTATTGCCTTATCGGTTATATCTCAAATAAAAGATCACCCTGAGAGCGAAGAAAATGAACAACAACTATTTGGAAAAGCATTAATGTTAGCTGTTGCTTACAGTGCTTCAGCTGGAGGAATTGCTACATTAATAGGTACACCACCAAATTTAATTTTTGCTGGCTTCATAGAAGATAATTTAAATACTGAAATTTCATTTTTTCAATGGTTTAAAGTTGGGTTACCTATCTCAGTTTCATTAATAGTTATAATATGGATTTACCTTACCCAAATTGCATTTAAACTTCCAAAAAAAGGATTTCCAGGTGGTAAGAAAGAAGTTCAAAAATTATTATTTGAAATGGGGCCAATGAAAAACGAAGAAAAAAAGATAATGTTAATCTTTTTAGTCACCATTTTGTGTTGGATTAGTAGAAAATACATTATAACCCCATTCATCCCCAATTTTGATGATTCAATGATTGCCATTACTAGTGCTATATTTCTTTTTATTATACCTTCAAAAAACAATAGGAAACCTTTACTTGAGTGGAATGAAGCAGTAAAAATACCATGGGGTATACTAATTTTATTTGGTGGGGGACTTTCTATCGCAAATGGATTTCAGACAACTCAAATCGATCTATGGATCGGGGATCAACTTAGCTCCATTACCATTACCAATGCGTTGGTTGTATTATTACTTGTAATTAGTTCTGTTAATTTCATTACCGAAATGTCTTCTAATATGGCTACTACTGCAATGTTGCTGCCAATTATGATACCACTCTCAGAAGTTATCGGAGTTCATCCCTACTTATTATTAGTAAGTACTACTTTAGCTGCATCATGTGCTTTTATGCTCCCAGTAGCTACTCCTCCCAATGCCGTTGTCTTTGGGTCAAAACTACTCACCATACGAGATATGGTTAAAGCAGGCTTCTTAATTAATGTGATATCTATTATAATTATCCTAATTGTGGTTAATTATGGATTGCCTCTATTTTGGGATTTATAATTGAAATCACAACTTAAGAATAGTTATGCGTTCATTTAAATGATTGTACTGTACTTCTAAAATATATAGTCCTTTTTCATATTTATACATGGAGACTGTATCGCCTATTTGAGTAGAGACACGTTTTCCATTAATATTATAAATATGTATAATTAATTCCCCGCTAAAATTATCAACCGAAAGTTTAACCTCATCCACTGTAATAGTTGGACTGGCATGAACCTTATTTTTGAATTTACTTTCTATTAAGGTGCTAAAGAAGTTTGAAGCACCAATATTAGGAGGGTCTGTAGAAGAAACGAAGTTTCCAAAATAATCCATACCGCCATTATTTTGAATAAAATTTAATGTATCAGTACTTCCGGAAATCAATTTTCCCATGCCAATTATTGGGCTATTTGACTGAAGTTGATACATTGAAGGGTCATCTACACCCAAGGCTGATGGATTTAGTAGTGCCGGATCTCCCCAAAAGGCATTATTCTTTAAGTCTACATCTAAATTGATTCTTGACGAGTCAAAAAACAAATTGTGACTAATATCTAATGAATTTAAATTGTTTTGAATTAATGTAGGAAGAACTTGACCACTTGACCCCACATAAATGATATTATTGTACATCAATACATCACCTATATTTGGCCAGAAATAAATTTCAGGATTTATGGAATCATTAACAAAAACCGTATTGTTGTATATAAAGGTTCCAGTGCTTGGACATCTAACATTTC
>CACAYQ010000016.1 GCA_902536695.1 uncultured Bacteroidota bacterium
AATTGACATGGTAATTGTAGGAACTGTTACTTCTGATCATCGATTCCCAAGTACATCCAATCTCATATGTCACAAGAGTGGTGCAACAAATGCATGGGGATATGATTTAAGTGCTGCATGTTCTGGTTTTTTATACGCATTAGTTACAGGGCAACAATTTGTTGAATCAGGACGATATAAAAAAGTAATTGTAATTGGTGGGGACATCATGTCATCTATCATTAATTATGAAGACAGGAATACTTGTATCATTTTTGGAGATGGATGTGGTGGTGTCTTATTAGAACCAAGTCAAGAAGATTTAGGAATAATTGATTCTGTATTAAAAGCTGATGGTTCAGGTAAAGAATATCTAAATCAAAAATTAGGCGGGTCAGCATATCCCATTACAAAAGACAATGTAGGTCATCCAGACATGTATGTTTATCAAGAAGGTAGGTCTGTTTTTAAATTTGCAGTAACAAGTATGGCTGATGTATCTGCAGAAATTATGGAGAGAAATAACCTAGAGGGAGAAGATGTAGATTGGCTCGTTCCTCATCAAGCCAACCTAAGAATAATAGATGCCACTGCAAACAGAATGGGTCTTACTAAAGATAAAGTGATGATTAATATTGAAAAATACGGAAATACTACGGCAGCAACTATTCCTCTTTGCTTATGGGAATGGGAGAGCAAGCTTGAAAAAGGAGACCAAATCGTACTTGCGGCATTTGGTGGAGGTTTCACCTGGGGAAGCGTTTTCTTGAGATGGGCATATTAATAACCCCAAAAAAAAGGTTAAATCTCACATCAATCGAATAATTATTAATTTAGCTTAACATTTATCTAACATCACTACACTATGAACATTAACGATATTCAAGATTTAATAAAATTCGTTGCCAAAGCAGGGGTTAACGAAGTTGAAATAGAAAAAAAGGATTTCAAAATCGTGATCAAGTCAGATTACATGGCCAAAAAGAAAACTAATTTTAAAGAAGAGCCAACTATAGTTCAACAACAAATCCCTGTTGGAAATATTGCTGCTCAGCCAATAGCTGCTGCTCCTGCTGCAGCACCTGCTGCTGCTTCACCCAAAGAATCTGCTCCTGCAGAAAAAGAAGAAGAAAATAGCAATCTCATTACAATTAAAGCACAAATGATAGGTACTTTTTATCGTTCTCCAGGACCAGATAAAGATCCATTCGTAGAAGTAGGTAGCGTGATAAAACCAGGAGACAAGCTATGTATTATTGAGGCCATGAAGCTATTTAATGAAATTGAATCTGAAGTAAGTGGAAAAATAGTTAAAGTTTTAGCTGAAGATCAGTCTCCAATAGAGTTCGAACAACCTTTATTCTTGGTAGATCCATCTTAAAACCTGCTTGTCATGTTCAAAAAAGTATTAGTTGCAAATAGAGGTGAAATTGCTCTAAGAGTAATCAGGACCTGTAAAGAAATGGGAATTAAAACTGTAGCCGTTTATTCAACAGCCGATAAAGACAGTTTGCATGTGAAATTTGCAGATGAAGCAGTTTGCATAGGTCCTCCACAGAGCGCACAATCATACCTTAAAATTCCTAATATTATTGCTGCAGCTGAAATTACAAATGCCGATGCAATTCATCCTGGATATGGATTTCTTTCTGAAAATGCTAATTTTTCTAGAATTTGTAGTGAACATAAAATAAAATTTATAGGCGCTCTTCCAGAGCAAATAGATGCCATGGGAGATAAGGCTTCTGCTAAAGAGACCATGCGAAAAGCTAAAGTGCCTACAATTCCTGGTTCAGATGGATTATTAAAAGATTTTGCACAAGCTAAAACTATCGCTCACCAAATTAAATACCCTATCATGCTAAAGGCAACCGCAGGCGGTGGTGGTAAAGGGATGAGATTATGTTGGAACGATGAAGAGCTTAAAGAAGGTTGGGAATCAGCTAGAACTGAAGCAAAAGCAGCATTTGGTAATGATGGAATGTATATGGAAAAATTCATCGAGGAGCCAAGACATATCGAAATTCAGATTGCAGCTGATCAGTATGGTAAAGCGTGTCATCTTTCGGAAAGAGATTGTTCCATACAACGTAGACATCAGAAATTAGTGGAAGAAACACCTTCGCCATTTATGACCAATTACCTTCGTAAAAAAATGGGAGAAGCGGCAAAAAAAGCAGCTAAAGCTGTCAAATATGAAGGAGTTGGTACGGTTGAATTCCTAGTAGATAAACATCGTAATTTCTATTTCATGGAAATGAACACCAGAATTCAGGTGGAACACACTATAACCGAAGAAGTCATCAACTTTGATTTAATCAAAGAACAGATTAAAATTGCAGCTGGAGAAAAAATTTCAGGAAAAGACTATTTCCCTCAAATGCATTCTATTCAATGTAGAATTAATGCAGAAGATCCTCATAAGGGGTTTATACCATCTCCAGGTAAAATTACCAATTACCATGCCCCAGGTGGTCATGGAGTGAGAGTGGATACACACGCATACGCAAGTTATATTATACCTCCTCATTACGATTCTATGGTGTCTAAATTGATTACCGTAGCACAAACTAGAGATGAAGCCATTTTAAAAATGAAAAGAGCTTTAGAGGAGTATATCATTGAAGGAGTTAAAACAACCATCCCTTTTCATCAGCAACTACTTGAGGATAAGAAATTCTTAGAAGGGGATTTTACCACCAAATTTATGGATAGTTTCGAAATTAAATAGTTTAGTTTAAAACTATACTTTTTAAAATTTCAACTGCACCTTCGATACTACTAACACCACCAAAAGTTAGCAACAGCTGATTATTTTTTTCTTTTAACTGTAGGTTATTCTTATGTTTTTGGACATAGCTCAAGACGCCCGAAAACTGTGCAGAGTTAAAGTAACTTTCGTTATTAGAGATGAATTTACCCACCAATTTGTTATTTTTTATAATCACTTTTTCAAACCCAATTTGTTTAGCATAATTCCTCAACGGAATCGTCTTAATTAACTCTTGTGTTTCTTTTGGAATGTCTCCAAACCTGTCTTTTAATTCCATTTTGAATTGATTTATCTCATCAGTGGTATCTAGTGTATCCAATTTTTTATACAAGGATAAACGCTCATGTATTTCATTTACATAATCGTCTGGAATTACCAGAGAAAAATCAGTTTCTAAAGCACAATCTGTAACAAATTCTTTGTGTTCTAATTCTTCCTTAAAAATATCTTTAAACTCGTTTTCTTTCAATTCTAATATGGCCTCGTCAAGAATTTTTTGGTAGGTCTCAAATCCAACATCATTGATAAACCCACTTTGGTTTGCTCCTAACAAGTCTCCTGCTCCTCGAATATCTAAATCTCTCATAGCAATATTAAAGCCACTACCTAATTCAGAAAACTGTTCTATGGCATGTAGCCTTTTTCTCGCTTCAGAAGACAAGTGTTGGGGTGGTGGAGTAAATAAATAAGCAAACGCTTTTTTATTTGATCTTCCTACTCGACCTCTTAATTGATGCAGATCGCTTAGGCCAAAATGATTTGCATTATTGATAATAATGGTATTCGCATTAGGGATATCAATTCCAGATTCAACTATGGTGGTAGCCACCAACACATCATACATACCATCCATAAAATCAAGTATGACTGCTTCAAGCTTTTTACCTTCCATTTGTCCGTGTCCAACAGCCACTTTTACATGAGGACATAAGCGCTCAATCATGTGTCTTATCTCTTCAATATTTTGAACCCTGTTATGTATAAAAAATACTTGTCCTGAACGATCAATTTCATAACTTATAGCATCTCTAATGGTGTCTTCAGAAAAAGTTTGAACCGTGGTCTCTACTGGAAAGCGATTGGGAGGAGGGGTATTGATTATAGACAAGTCTCTAGCATTCATTAAACTGAACTGAAGCGTTCTAGGAATAGGTGTAGCTGTTAGTGTAAGTGTATCTACATTAACTTTTAGATTTTTTAACTGATCTTTTACTCCTACTCCAAACTTTTGTTCTTCATCAATTATGAGAAGACCCAAATCTTTAAAATTAATGTCTTTTCCAATCAAACGGTGTGTGCCTATGATTATATCTGTTTTACCATTCTTCAGATCTTGAATCGTTTGCTTGGTTTTTTTTGTACTCTTAAAACGGTTTAGATAATCGATGTGACATGGGAAATCCTTTAATCTTTCACTAAAAGTTTTAAAATGTTGAAAAACCAAAACCGTAGTTGGTGCAAGAATAGCTACTTGTTTATTATCAGCCACTGCTTTAAATGCGGCTCTGATCGCAATTTCAGTTTTACCAAAACCAACATCACCACAAATTAATCGGTCCATTGGACTTATGCTTTCCATGTCAACCTTCACATCGTTAGTTGCCTTCAGTTGATCCGGTGTGTCTTCATAAATAAAGGAGGCTTCTAATTCATTTTGTAAATACGAATCCGGTTGAAAACTAAATCCGTGCTGCATCTTTCTCTTAGCATATAATTGAATTAGATCGTAGGCAACTTCTTTAATTTTTTTCTTGGCTTTTTGTTTTGCCATAGCCCATGCGCCAGATCCCAATTTATTTAATACTGGGGCTGTACCTTCTTTATTTGCATATTTAGTGATCCGATGTAAGCTGTGTATGCTTACATAGAGTATATCTCCTCCTTTGTATAGTAATCGAATCGCTTCTTGTGTTTTTCCTTGTACATCTATTTTTTCAAGACCAGAAAATTCTCCAATTCCGTGATCAATATGAACCACAAAATCACCTTTATTTAAATTATAAACTTCTTTAAGTGTAAATGATTCTTTGGCTTTTTTTATTGTTTTCTTTATGCTAAAACGGTGATATCGTTCAAAGATTTGATGATCAGTAAAAACAACTTTTTTATTTTTATTATCAATAAATCCTTCATGTATACCCAACTGAACAAATGAGCATAATTGATGTTGATCAAGTTCATTGAAAATATGTTTTAATCGCTTTAGTTGAGATTCTTGTTCTGCACAAATAAATACGATGTAATCATTTTCTTTCCATTGTTTTAACTTTTCTACGAGGAACTCAAAGTTCTTGTTAAATGACGGTTGTGGAAGACTTGCAAAATCAATCGAACGTAATTGGTTAGATAAATTACCGGACTGTATGTTCACAAACTGGCTAATTTTTTGATTAAAATCAAGTGGGGATAAGTACATCTCTATAGGTAATAGAAGTGAGGATTTGTCTTCTATCTTTTCATACACCTGATTAGCCGTTTCAAACCCTTTTTTCATTTTAGTTTCAGCCACCTCTAACTCTACGCCCCAAATGAACATCTTCTTTGGTAAATGATCCAAAAAAGATATTCGTTTAATAGCAATCTTATTATGATTGATATTAGGTATGATTTTTATCTTCTGATGAGTGTGAATTGACAGTTGATTTTCAGGGTCAAATTCTCTAATTGACTCGATATCATCTCCAAAAAACTCTACACGAAACGGATATTCGTGTCCAAAAGAATATACATCTAAAATACCTCCTCTAATAGCAAATTGACCTGGCTCATACACATAATCTACTTTTTCAAATTGAAGCTCGATAAGCATTTCATTTAAAAAATCAAGATCTATTTGTTCCTCTTTGTGAAGTGAAATACACTGCTTATTCAAACTTGATCTATCGATAACTTTTTCAATAATAGCTTCAGGATAAGTTATAATAATTACTTTTTTTCTTTGCTTATCAAGTGAATTAATTACCTCTGTTCTTTGCAATACACTTGTTGCATCTGCTTCCATAATTTGGTATGGCCTTCGAAATGATGCAGGATAAAAAAGAAGAGTTATTCCTCTTTGATTTTGTATGATGTTTTCAAGATCATTATAATGATATAACGCACTTTCTTTGTCAGGGAGAATAAACAAATGAAAACCTTCTGTTTTTTCAATTACAGCGTAAGCGTTTAGGGCATAGAGGGAACCCGAAATGTTTTTTAAAGATAAGGACTGTCCTGATACTAATAGTGAAGAAACCTCATTTACATTTTCTTCATCTAAAAAATGATTTCTGAATGTATCAAGTTCCACTTTTGATTAATTCTTCTAACTTATCTATCATGTATTTAGAGCCTATAAAAAAAGATACTCTTTCGTGAAGGCTTTTTGGGACAATATCCATAATCCTTTTTTCTTCTGAAATAGCTCTTCCTCCAGCCTGTTCGATTAAAAAAGCTAAAGGAGAACATTCATATGTTAATCTCAATTTTCCCTTAGGTGCATTTGCTGACGAAGGGTACATGTAAATACCTCCCTTAATTAGGTTTCTGTGAAAATCTGCTACTAAAGACCCAATATATCTTGAACTGTAGGGTTTCTTGTCTTCTAAATTATTGGATGATTGACAGTAAGTAATATAATCCTTAACAGGTTGTTTAAAAGATGACAAATTACCTTCATTTACAGAGTAAAT
Organism: uncultured Bacteroidota bacterium; assembly: GCA_902536695.1. Taxonomy (GTDB): domain Bacteria; phylum Bacteroidota; class Bacteroidia; order Flavobacteriales_D; family Parvicellaceae. The sequence continues at coordinate 6,424 of CACAYQ010000016.1, forward strand.
AGCCCCATTTTCAGGAATTTTCATATTAGGGTGAGATAAAAAGAAAACACCTATTCCGGGGTCAAAGGTAAAACCATTTACTCCATTTCCAGTGGTGTAAACTAACATGGTTGATGATCCATAAATTAAATAGCCTGATGCAACCTGGTTATCTCCTTTTTGAAGAAAGTCTTCTAACTGCACAGGGGTGCCTTTATCTGATTTTCTTCTAAATACGCTAAATATAGTTCCCACGGAGACGTTTACATCGATATTTGATGAACCATCTAAGGGGTCAATAAGAACTACATATTTTGCATCATTATTCACTCTATCGTCAAATGCGATGTAAGAATCATTTTCTTCAGATGCTACCCCACATATGACACCTCTTGCTGATAGTGCATTTATAAAGGTGTCATTTGCAAAAACATCTAGTTTTTGTTGGTCTTCACCCTGAACATTCTCTGCACCAGATGACCCTAATATTTCTTTTGCTAATCCCGCTTTATTGATATGATGACTCACAATTTTAGATGCCAACTTTATAGCACTTAAAATTTTAGAAAGTTCACCTGAAGATCCTGGAAAAGTACTTTGAGTTTCTACAATAAATTCTCCTACCGTAACGCTTTTCATAATAAACCTCAAATATCTATTAATAAATTAAAATATTTTTAAAATAATTCGAAATTAAATCCCTATAATCTAGATTTAAAATATTCTTTGGATTTACTTCATGGTAGTTTTAAAAAATTTTGTGTGAAATATAATCTTAAAAATTCTTAAAAATGATAGCGATAATTTTGCTTAGTGTAATAATTACACTATAATTGATGTAAAAATATTAATATATGAACACCCAAAAAAAAAGATCTCTTAACGAATTGAGGCAGACAAAAGACTCATTTTATGTTGTTCCTAAGGTAAAAAAAGATTTAAGTCTTAAAAGTTTATTAGAAAATTACTTCTCCAGCAATAATGAGCCCATACGAGCTGATAATATGGAAAACTTTATTAATCATGTTTATTCTAGCGGTTACAAATTTAGAATTACCAGCTGTTGACAAAAATTGGTAGCAAATTAAACTTTATTGTTCTTACCATCGTTGTATTCATTATTCTACTCGGAAATGTGGATTACAACGTAGAAGTAAACAATGAATTACCATTAGACAAGGGAGACACAGCTTGGATGATCGTTGCGTGTGCATTTGTCCTACTCATGACGCCTGGCTTAGCCTTCTTTTACGGTGGAATGGTAAATATCAAAAATATCATTTCAACCATGTTACAGAGTTTTGTTGCTCTTGGCGTAATTAGTGTGATTTGGATTCTTTTGGGTTTCAGTCTTTCTTTCGGTGAAAGTTTTTATGGTATAATTGGAAATCCATTCACTTATTTCAATTTTAAAGGGGTAACACTTTCCCCTAATGAAGATTTTGGTTCTACTATACCTTTTCTTTTATTTGCTTTTTTTCAGCTCAAGTTTGCCATTATAACACCTGCTATCATATCGGGTAGCTTTGCGGAACGAATTCGATTTAGAAGCTACATTTTATATATGTTACTTTTTACCCTATTTATTTATTCACCATTAGCCCACATGACCTGGCACCCTGATGGTTTATTTAGAAAATGGGGCGTTTTGGATTTTGCAGGGGGAACTGTGGTACATATGTCAGCTGGTCTTGCTGCCTTATCTGGTGCTATTTACCTTGGAAAAAGAAAAAAAATTGAAGAAAAACCTGCTAACATCCCTTTTGTAATACTAGGAACTGGTTTATTGTGGTTTGGGTGGTTCGGATTTAATGCTGGTTCTGCTCTAGGTGCAAATTTTGACGCTGTAATTGCCTTTGCCAATACAAATTTAGCATCAGCTACTAGTATGATCACCTGGATTTTTTATGATCGATTTTTTGGTAGAAAAATGTCTGCTGTGGGCGCCTGCATAGGAGCTATTGTGGGATTAGTAGCCATAACACCTGCTGCTGGTTTTGTAACCATAGGTCAAAGTGTATTTATAGGTTTTACAGCAGCTATCATTAGCAATATAGCTATTCGCATCACAAAAAAATCAAATATTGATGATACGTTGGATGTATTTCCAAGTCATGGTGTTGGAGGCATAGTAGGGATGATTTTAACTGCCGTATTTGCAAAAGACGTAGGTCTAATTTATGGTTCATATGATCTATTTACGGCTCATTTACTTGCTGTTTTAATCGTAGTTGTTTTTACTCTCGTTATTAGTTATGCATTGTACAAAATCGTAGACATGATCATGTCGATCAGAGTTAGAGAGGATCAAGAGGAAAGAGGGCTAGATGACTCACAACACGGTGAATTATTCACCTAGATTTTAATTAACTGTATTTATATATTAGCTTTAAACTTTAATACTTATGAAAGTTTACAAGTTTGGTGGAGCGTCCGTAAAAGATGCTAATGCAGTAAGAAATTTATATTCTTTAATAAAAGATGAAAATTCAGAACTTATTGTAGTGGTTTCAGCTATGGGGAAAACTACAAATAGGTTGGAACACATATGGGAAAAATGTATTTCTCAAAAACAGAAAAATGCTATACATGAACTTGATAAACTAAGTCTTTTTCACTCCGAAATTATAAATAATCTAAATCTGTCCCAAGACGAAAAATTAGATGTAAAACTTAAATCATATGTAAATGAATTAAAAGATATCATTAAAAATTACAAGAACGAAAATCATGCATTTATATATGATCAAATTGTATCCTTTGGAGAGCTTTTTTCAACGACAATTATTTCTCATTTTTTACATCAAAACGGTCAGAACAACACATGGTTAGATGCTCGTAAATTGATAATAACATCAGACCATTTCCAAGAAGCGAGAGTTAATTGGGATAAATCGCAAAAAAATATCCATGAATCAATTTCAAACCAAGGTAAACTATACATAACTCAGGGTTTTATTGGGGCAAATAAAGATGGACAGACTACAACATTAGGGAGAGAAGGTAGTGATTATTCCGCTGCTATTTTAGCTTGGTCTGTAGATGCTAACGAAGTTGTCATATGGAAAGATGTATTGGGGTTATTAAATGCTGACCCTAAACTTTTTAAAGAAACAGAACAACTATTTAAAATTTCGTTTAAAGAGGCCATAGAATTATCCTATTTAGGCGCTTCTGTTATTCACCCAAAAACCATTAAACCACTTCAAAATAAAGGAATCCCACTTAGTATCCGATCATTCTTAAATGATTCACAAAAAGGAAGCGTAATAAGCAAAAATGGAGAAAACGATAGAGACATCCCATCATTTATTTTTAAACCAAATCAACTTTTAATTTCTATTTCTACAAAGGATTACTCGTTTATTTTTGAAGATCACATTAGCGAGCTATTTCAATTGTTTGCTGAGTTTGGATTAAAAGTTCACTTAATGCAAAATTCCGCACTCAACTTTTCAATTTGTGGCCACATTAAAACACCACTACTTCCAAAACTATTGTCTAGTTTGAATGAAAAATACGTAGTGAAATACAATGAAAAAGTAGATTTATTGTCTATTAGACATTACAAAGATTTCGAGCTTCCTGATATTGTAAAAAATCAAGAAATACTTATTCAACAAAGAAGTAGATCTACTATTAGATATGTTTTTAAAAAATAAAGTTTAAATTAAATTGATTAATAATAACATTATGAAATTAAATACTCTTTACTATGCCTTTGTTTCTTTCATTTTTTTGAGCGTAAGTTGTTCTGAAAATTTCGATGAGAAAAGCACGGAAAATCCGGTTACAGAAGTTTTAGTGGCTGATCCCCTGCACGGACTCAGATCAGTTAACTTAAATGAACATGAATTAGATATTCAAATTTACATTCCAGAAAAATACTTTGATGATGAGGATGGCTACCCTAGATTTATCCAACCCATTGTTACTCATAATCTTGGCGAAGCAAAGTGGGAAATAACATTGCCTGGTAAAAGTCGTTGGCACCTCGTCATCGAAGAAAATGTAGACGACAGTACTACTATTATAGATGAATTAGATCGCCTTAAGAGTTTTGAATTTTTCTCTTACAATATTGTTGAACAGACGGACAGTTCGCTTGTTTACACCAAGTCTTTAAACATGGAGAACACCACCTTAGATTCATTAGAGATGGTTAAAAACGCTTATTATCATTTTCTATGTAAGCGAAAAATTAATGGCTTCAACCTAACATTTAAAAGTGCCGAAATGAAAGACTTTAGAAAGCCAACAGTGGATCAAATGCTCACTAGCGCTAAATTTGCTTTCTAAAGTTACTCACCTTTCAGCTTTTTAGGTTATTTTTTTGTTTAAACAAGACTGTTGAAAATATTAACATTCCTTAACTTTTAAAAAATATTTGTACTTTGTGTAAAAATTACAATAATTAAACAGCCACATCATGAGACTTTCATTTTTTCTTAGTTTCACTTTTATTTCCTTAATAATTTCTTCTCAAATCGCCACAATTTCAGGTAGAGTCTTTGATGACGCGACAGAACTTGGAATTCCATTTGCAACAATACAAGTAAAAGACACGGATAAAGGAACAACATCTGACATAGATGGGAATTTTAGTATTTCTGCTGAAAAAAACCAAGTATTAATAGTGAGAATGGTTGGTTATATCGATCAAGAATTTTTGGTTAATAACAGTACCACGCTTAACGTAAGAATGAAAAATGAACTGTTAAAAGAATTAGTGGTAGTAGGATATGGAACACAGGAATCTGAAGATGTTACTGGCTCCATTGTAAAAGTAGAATCTGAACAAATTATGCAAACTGCTGTTGCTGGTGCTGCTGACGCCTTGCAGGGTCGAGCAGCAGGTGTGGAAGTAGTTAACAATAATGGTGCACCTGGAAGTAATACTGAAGTAAGGATTAGAGGGCTTGGTTCCATAAATGGTTCACCTGTACTGTATATAGTTGACGGATTGCCGCTTGATGGTCCTGCAGTTAATGCGGTAGCACCACAAGATATAGAGTCAATAGATATTTTGAAAGACGCATCTGCAGCTTCGATTTATGGAGCAAGAGCTGCTGGAGGTGTAATTTTAATTACCACTAAAAGAGGTAAAAAAGGAAAGCCAAAAGTAACTTTCGACACCTATTATGGTTTTCAAAATTTGATTAAAAAGATGGACATGATGAATGGTCCACAATATGCTATTGCCAATAATTATGTGGACTCTTTAAGAGGAAATATTCCAGATTCTGATTTTTCTGATCCATCTTCATTAAACAGTACAGATTGGCAAGATTTATTATTTCCTGGTGGTGCTATATATAACGCGCATGTATCTGTTTCTGGTGGATCTGAAAAATCTACTTATGCCATATCATTAGATTACTTCGATGAAAAAGGGGTTATTCCAACTTCATTTTTTAAACGATATTCATTAAGAAATAACCTTGATTTTGATCTATCAAAACATATTAAAGTGGGTACTAGCTTAGCCATAACCAGAGATGGAGGAAAAGGAGTTTCATTTAATGGCGACAGACCTGAAAATAACATGCTTTTAGCAGCCATGTCTCTTGATCCTACAATAAGTGCCACTCGTCCATATACCACGATTCCAGACACGCTGTCATTAGTGCCTGAAGATCATGAATTTTACAATCCAAATGATTCCATCGCTTGGAATAACACACCTAGAGGTAATACGCCCAATCCAATGGCTCAACTATATCGAAATAGAACGAAATATGGGATGACTTGGTACGATAAAATATTGACAAACAATTATATTGAAATTAAACCTGTTGATTGGATAAGTGTGAAGAGTATAATTGGTTGTGATTATACGGCTGGTAATGGCTGGTGGTACAATCCTATTTTTTATATCGATGCCACAGATCAGAACCAAATTGATGAATTTGGTTACAATACCAATCGATACTTTTCTTGGAATTGGGAAAACACTATCGAAATAAAGCAAGAATTTGGGAAAAACAACTTTACACTTCTTGGTGGTACATCTGCTTATGACTGGAATCAAAACAGTTTTGGGTTTAGCAAAAAATATTTAGGTGGATATGTTAATAATGAAACTCCACCTAATATGTTACTAGGGTCAACTGGCGACATTGCCTATGCTAATAATGAAGGATGGAATTCATTTTCTTATAGAAGATATGCTTCTGTTTTTGGAAGATTAAATTATGAATATGATGATAAATACTTTTTAACAGCCACATTAAGAAGAGATGGTTCTTCTAGGTTTGGATCAGCATTTAAATTTGGTGTTTTCCCAGGTTTTTCCGGTGGTTGGAAAATACATAAAGAAGAATTTTTCAAAAACGTTAAGAATGTAAGCTTTTTAAAACTTAGGGGCGGTTATGGAGAGATTGGAAATAGCGAACCAGCTGGAGATTTCGCCTACAACGGAACTACTTCCATCAACAGCTCTAATGTGATTTTTGGTCCTGATGGAACAGTTGATCAAATATCTGGTTCTACGGTTGACTTTTTTCCTAATCCAAATCTTAAATGGGAAACTATAGGGATGACAAACATTGCCCTAGATGCAGGTTTTCTTCAAAATAAGTTATGGGTAACGGCAGAATACTATATTAAAACGACATCCGATATGATCATGGATAATAATACTTTGTTAAACGCATATGGAGTTGGTGGAGCTGCTCGAGTAAATATTGGTGAAATGGAAAACAGAGGTTTTGATTTAACTATCAATTACCAAGATGTTGCCGGTGATCTTAAATATAACCTTTCTACTAATATTACGAAAGTAACTAACAAAATCGTTAAACTTACCGCCAATGCGGATCAACGAATTGAAGGAGGTGCATTTCATGCTTTAGAATATTATACGCTTACTGAAATTGGTTCTCAAGTGGGCGATTTTTGGGGATATGAAGTAGATGGCATTTTTGGGACACAATCAGAAATAGATGTTCTAACATACACAGAAGATGGGACGACATATCAAACCTATGGTCCTACGGTAGGTCCTGGGGATTATAGATTTAAAGATCAATTAACTGTTGATACGGATGGAGATGGTATAGCCGACGCAGGCGATGGTAAAATAGACGAAAATGACAAAGTGAAAATTGGATCGCCATATCCCGATTTTACATTGGGATTTACGGGTGATCTTTCCTACAAAGGATTTGATTTTAACTTATTTTTATATTGGAATCACGGAAATGAAATATTCAATACCGTTAAAGCGTTTACGGAAACTCCATATGAGCAAACTAACATGGTAAGTTACATGCTAACCGATGCATGGAGACCTGACAATCCAGATGCTACTATCGCACAATTGGGTGGTGACCGCCAAAATAATTACGCCAGGGCTTCAGATGCATATATTGAAAATGGTTCATTTTTAAGGTTTAAAAATATCTCGCTAGGATACACCTTGCCAAAGACAGTATCTAGGAAAATTGGTATGGAAAAACTACGATTCTATGCCGCATTACAAAACTACTTCACTATTACAAAATACTCTGGACGTGACCCTGAGCTAGGAAGTACATGGGGAGTTTTTGTACAAAAAGCAGATTTAGGAAATTACACTATACCTAAAACAATGAATTTTGGTATAAACGCAACTTTTTAATTAAATAATATGAGAAAATTAATATACCTCTTTTCCTTTTTGAGTCTTTTAGGATGCTCAAAAGATTGGCTTGAATTAGATCAGCCCGGAAACATCGATAAACCTTACTTTGTCGACGGTGAAACTGCTTATGAAGCCGTTATTGCGGCATATGATGTGCAGGCTTGGAGAAACAACCTTGTTAGTCTTTGGGCTGTAGGTTCTGTCATGTCAGACGATGCCGTAAAGGGAGGTGAAAGTAATGGTGATCAACAAGGCATGTATGACATGATGAACTTCAATGCCACACCGCAGACTGATGTTCCTCATTGGATTTGGGATGACATGTATAGACTCATCGCTCGTTCTAACTTTGCTGTAGACATTTTGATTGAAGAGGACGTAGATGGAAATAAAGTATTAGAAATGGATGAAGGCAATCGAACTCGATTCATTGCAGAATGTCGTTTTCTGAGGGCCTATGCTTATTTTAGGCTGGTAAGAAATTTTGGAGGGGTTATGATTTATACATCTGCAGAAGATGATGGCACAAATCATGGAGAAGATATTAATAGTGAAAAACCTAGGGCTGAGAGAAATGAAGTATATAATCAAATTGTTGCTGATCTAACCTATGCTGAGGCTAATCTACCCGCAACGGTTGCGTTAGCAGAGCAAGGAAGAGCCACTAGTGGTGCAGCCAAAGGGCTACTTGCTAAAACTTACCTATACCAAGAAAATTGGGCTGCCGCAAAAACTAAATGTGAGGAGGTAATTGGTTCTCAAAATTACAGCCTGGTGCCAAATTATGCAGACGTATTTAGTTCCGGTCAACAGTGGGGAAGCGAAGTTATTTGGTCTATTAATATGGTAGAAGATTTAGATGGACACTGGGGAGAACATGAAGGGTCCTGGTTAAGCATATGGTTTGGAGATAGGGACATGGGTTGGGGGTACGGTTTCAAGTGCCCTACTGAAGATTTTGTTCAGGCATTTGAGCCCACCGACACCCGACTAGAAGCGAGCGTAGTGTTTGACGGAGAAATGATACCAGGCACTTTTGGCGGAGCGCCACATGATTTTACAGGTGGAAGTTGGAATCCGCCAACAGGATATATGTCTCAAAAATATTTAATTCCCGACAATGAAAGACCCATTACAGCAGATTGTAATGGCAATTTAGATTATATATTCATGCGTTATGCCGATCTACTACTTATCCATGCTGAAGCATCAATGGAAATAGGAGATGAAGATGCTGCAAAGTCTTCTTTAAAACTAATACGTGAACGTGCTGGATTGTCAGCATACCCTGATGCCGCCACAATAAGCAGTTACAAAGAGACCTATCTTTTAAATCACGAAGAATTAAGAGCAGTAGTTTACCACGAGCGCAGAGTTGAACTAGGATTAGAGCACGATCGTTTTTATGATTTAGTGAGATGGGGTGATGCCAGCACTGTATTTCAAAATTTTGATCATTTAGGTCTGACTTTCGGAAAAACTAATTTTGTTCAAGGTTGTAGTGAATTATTACCTATCCCATACTATGATATTCAAAGTTCAAATGGCGGAATTGACCAAAATCCATGCTATTAAAGTATGTACTATAGATTTTTATTTTTTTTCTTACTTAGCCTCAATTTACATTTTCTCTTTAGTCAATCTTGGTTGTCAACAAATGGTAAAGCCATTGTAAATGCTAATGGAGACACGATTATATTAAAAGCGATGAATTTGGGAGGTTGGATGCTCATTGAACCTTATCAAATACAAGCAGCAGGATTTGCTTCGGCACAATGGGAATTTGAAGAAAAGGTAGAACAGCTAATTGGAACAGCAGCTAAGGACTCATTCTTGAACAATTGGTATGCCAATCATGTAAGAAAAGTGGATATTGATTCTTTAGCTTCTTGGGGGTTCAATTCAATAAGACTACCCATGCATTATAACCTTTTTACCTTATCTATACAAGAAGAGCCAGTACAAGGTCAAAATACTTGGCTTACTAAAGGCTTTGAAATGACCGATAGCCTTGTCTCTTGGTGTAAGCAAAACAACATGTATGTCATTTTAGACTTACATGCAGCTCCAGGAGGTCAGGGGGGAAATACGGGAATTAGCGACTATAATCCGGCCTATCCTTCATTATGGGAAAGTAACTTAAATAAAAACAAGACCTTTTCCTTATGGAGGAAGATTGCTGAACATTATCAAAACGAACCAGCTATTGCAGGATATGATTACTTAAATGAAGTGAATTGGAATTTAGGAAACAACGAGCTTCGAAATTTTTACATGCAATTAACAGATAGTGTGAGGTCAGTTGATCAAAATCATATCATTTTCATAGAAGGAAATTGGTATGCTAACGATTTTAGCGGACTAACACCTCCTTGGGATTCAAACATGGTGTACAGTCCTCATAAATATTGGTCTGAGAACTACCAAGTAGATATTCAATGGGTGCTTGACATCAGAAATACTTGGAATGTTCCGCTATGGTTTGGTGAATCTGGAGAAAATTCTAATGTGTGGTTTAGGGATGCGATCCGGCTTATAGAAGACCACGATATAGGATGGGCTTGGTGGCCTATGAAAAAATTAGAGTCTATTTCTTGTCCCATGTCGGTTACTAAGACTGTCGATTTTCAAAACTTATTAGACTACTGGAGTGGAGGAAGTGGAATGCCCTCAGCAACCTATACTACAAATACCCTTAATCAACTTACTGAAGATTTAAAACTTGAAAATTGCCACTTTCAAAAGGATGTAATTGATGCCATGTTTAGGCAAGTAAATTCCAATCAAACTATCCCATTTGACTCTGTGGCTGAAATTCCTGGAAGGATATATGCTACTGATTTTGACTTGGGGGTGGTAGGTGAAGCATATCAAGATAATGTGGTAGCCACTTACCAGGTAACTACTGGAAATTACACCCCATGGAACAATGGATGGATGTATCGAAATGATGGTGCCGATATCAGTGCTTGTAATGACGTTTATTTATTTCATAACGGCTATCAAGTTGGATGGTTTGAGCAGAATGAGTGGATGCAATACGAAGTGAATGTGGATACCAGCGCAGTGTATGATATTAATATAAGATACTCCGCCAATAATCCCGATTCAAAAATCTACTTTTCTCTAAATGATACGGCCTTCACCTCAACTGCTGCCTTACCCAATACCAATAATTGGAGTTTCTGGAACACGGTTACTGTTTCTAATGCCATGCTTAGTGCAGGTAATCAAAAAATCAGACTGCATTGTGATGAAGGAGAAATCAATATTAACTCATTTGAATTTGTTAAATCAGGCACCATAGATACGTTATCTGCCTTATATCTTTCTGGTGAAACAATAGATCAATATCGGATAAAACTTCTTTTTAATAAACCCATTGACAATAGTAGCATACCTGCAAGTATATTAAGTAATCCCAATCAAGTTTTTGATGTATATACGGATTCTACTCAAAATATGATCATTAACAACCTTCAATTTGACCCTGCTAATCCACGTTATGTTACGCTAGTTCTTAACTCAGCTATTCAAGGATTTTCTCCCTCAACCGGACAACCCACTAAAATTTCGGTTTCTTACAACGGGACACAACTCTCTAGTACAGATGGGAACACGTTAAGTCCTTTTGCCTACAGGCCTGTAAAGAACACCATATCTTGCTCTAATAACTGTATACCTGGCATAATACAAGCTGAAGATTATTTTAATGAATCTGGAATTGGACTTGAGGGTTGTTCTGACATTGGAGGAGGACAAAATATAGGATACCTTCACCCCGGAGATTATGTTGATTATTATATTAATGCCATTTATTCTGGCAGTTTCCAAGTCAGCTATCGAAATGCGTCCAATGGATTTAGTGGGGGGTTGGAGCTTCAATTAATAGATAGTTCCGGTGGAGCAAACACACTAAATCAAATTGATTTCAGCTCTACAGGAGGTTGGCAAACTTGGCAAACCACTACCGCATCTGAGGTATTTTGGCTTGACAAAGGAATTTATCATGTGCGAATTCTCATAACAGGGCAAGAGTTTAACCTCAACTGGTTTGAATTCAATACCGTAGTTTCTGATGAATTAAATCCGGTAGATGACAATCTACTTGTTTATCCCAATCCAACGGATGGATTATTGCATATGATTTCAGACAGTAAAAAACCAACTCATTTTTCAATTTTTGATTTATCTGGAAGACTACTATTGACAACCAAGTCCAACACCGTTGATTTATCTTCATTTAAAAAGGGTATTTATATTTTAGATATAAATGTGGCAGGAAAAAATCATCAGAAAAAAATCATCAAGAATTAGATTAGCTCTGTCCGTTTCTTTTTAATTTGTTCATTATGAACCGGTTTAAAAGGTGCAGCTACATATCATATTTGGTTTTAATTAGTTTTTCTGCTTTCAGTCAGAGTTCCCATTTTCAGGTTAACTACCATTACTCATCTTCCGAAGCAGAAACAGCTATGGGTAAAGCCTGTAGTATTTGGAGTAACATTCTAATTTCAAATGTTCCCATTAAAATTAATTTTTATTGGGTTGACGCAAGTCCGTTTGGTTTTCTAGGGTTAACATTAAGTAATGGAGTAAAAGATTTTCAAAATGCCCCCATCAATGATGTTTGGTATCCAACAAGTTTAGCCAAGGCTATAGCAGGGAATGACTTAGGTATATCGGAAGTTGATATGGACATTTATATCGATAGCACCCGAAATTGGTATATGGGAACTGATGGAAATTGTCCTCAAAATCAATACCATTTAGTTAAAGTACTGTTACATGAAATAGGACATGGTATTGGGTTTTACTCTGTTGCAAACCTTGATCAAAATGGAGTTGGTTCGTTTAGTACCATTATCGATCCTATAGTAAATACCCTTGCCTCATTCTCTGTTCCTCCATTAAATGGGGAGCCCTTAATTTATGATCTTTTTTTAGAAAATTTACAAGGTGAAGGGCTAATAGATTCTCTACTTTATCTAAATCCATCCATGGCTCTAACAGCACAGTTTACTAGCAATAGCCTCTATTTTAATGGGCTTAATGCCATTAATGCAAATAATCAATCCAGACCAAGGCTATTTGCGCCAAGTACTTTTGCATTTGGCTCTAGTATACTGCATCTAAATGAATCGTCTTTTTCTGCAAATTCACCAGATGGTTTAATGACTCCCTACAGTAGCACAGGTGAAACCAATCTTACACCAGGCCCTATAACGCTAGGTATTCTTCAAGATCTAGGGTGGTCTTTACAACCATTAAGTATTTCTAGCTTCACATTAACCCATAATACTCTTTTTCAAAATCATCCTAATCCATTTGTAGATATCACCACTATTTCTTTTCACTTAAAAGCCAGATCCAAAGTAAACATCAATATATATGACATTGTAGGCAAAAAAGTGAATACATTAATACGTCAAGATATGAACAGTGGGCTACACCAAATTAAATGGAATAGAAAGGATCAAACTGGAAATTTTGTACCCAACGGGGTCTATATCTACGAATTAAAAACACCTAATCAAACTCTCAGCAGAAAACTTATTGTCGGAATTTAACACATCATATCTGCAGCAGAAATTGCCGGTAATATAGCAGGTTTTACATTGGCTTTAAGACCCATGGATTCCACAAAACCAACAGAAGCTGAAACCAATTTATTGGATTTTTGTTTTTCATCGCTATTAAAGTCTAAATCAACACTATTTACATGAATTCCGTGTTCTTTTAAATGGTTCGCGATCTCCACAGATCTTGTTGTTTCTCCCCAAAGTTTTGTCCACATATCTTCAATTTTAGGAAGCTTCTCTTTTTTATAGATAAAATGACAGCCTGAATTACCAATATGAAAAACTACAGTGGTGGCATAATGAGTTAGTGGACCTATATTTTGGCTGTCACAGCCTACATGAATTTTTATGTCTTCTAGTTGGTGATCAACCAGGTACTGCTTTACATAAGATACCAGCTCTACTTCGTTTTCATCGATTAATTTTCTAAAATAGAACATAAACTTCTGTTAAGTTACAATAAGATATATAACGTTGAAGCGTTGTTAATGATTATTAACAAAAAATGGAGTTAAAAATATAATTAAACCTAAGGTCTTGCTCCTTCTACTCTTGAATCACCTAGAGGTAGTATCTTTAAGGACTCCTGGGAATTAAAAACCGTTGAAATACTAGAATAATATTGCTCCGCTATAAAAACAGCTCCATTCTGATTATAATGAACATCGTCAGCCAGAAAGTTTTCCGTAAAATTAGTGCTCATATCCACAGCAATAACCGATGCACTTGGAGTGGAATAAGCTGCTGCGATATTATAAATAAGATCATTGAATTCAGATAATTTTTGTGTAAAATCATTTGTCATAATTTCATTATTTCCAGGTGCAATCTGTTCTAAAAAAACAACAATACCAGGGAATCGATTTTGAATTTCTTCAATGATTAAACCAATATTATCAATTGCTGTTTGAGGGTCATCACCATTTAATAAATCATTACCTCCAATACACAGCAATACGGCATCTAAGTTATTGGTTTGCAACAATACTTCCTCTATATTATTCAATACATCTTCTGTCTCGATGCCCCCAATACCTTCATGGTCGCGATCGAAAGATTGCCCCATAAAGTTGGAGTAAGTACCATCATCGTATTGCTGACCCACAAAATCAATCTGATAATTATTTTGAATGCATTTTTTCCAAAGCTCATATCGATAGCTTTCATACCCTTCTTCATCTGAATCTTTCTTACATGAGTTTAATGAACCCCATCCAAAAATTAGAGTTAAAAAAAACAGAAACAATGCTTTTTTCATTTTACAAAATTAATGAAGAGGATTTATTTTAGCCAAAAGTGCTAATGTTAAATAAGTAATGCTAATAAAAGCAATATAATAATCAAGCCAATAATCATTAAGGTTATCCCAATTGTACCTAGAATTTTACCTGCTAGAGCCATGCCACGACCTTTAAATTTTTTTGGATTTCTATCAATTTTTTTGATACTATTCTTTCCCAAAACATAGGCAGCAATACAACCAAGTCCACCAATAAGCGGAATAGGAAAAAAACCTAAAATGCCAAAAATTAGACTGAGTATAGCCATAGGTTCTGTCTTTTGTTCAACATATGTAGTTTCATCTGTATAGTTGCTATCTGCTACTGACTCATCTTCATAATAATTCTGAGTTGATGGTTTTGTTGTTGGAGTTTTATTGTCTTCTACTGAGGGTGTTGAAGATATTACTGTAAGTCGTTTAATTTCATTGTTACTTATATATATTTCACGATCTGAAGATAACTTTACAAAATATCCGTCATAGTCGGATTTTACGACTACACCTCTGTAAACTCGACCTGTTGTGGTAATGATTTCAACGCTATCTTTATTTGGATTTTCATTGTAAGTACTTAACTGTTTCTTTTCTTGTTTTTTTAGTTCTTTAATGATCTTTCTAATGGAACTCTTTTGAATTTCATCATTATTTTTCAAAACAGCTTGGTAATCTACATCTGTTACTTTCATAGCTTCAGCGTGAGTTATCAATCCTTCCCTTTTTTGTGTAGGGTTTTCCATTGAAAAAGCAGAACTAGAAAAGTGGTTTTTGAAAGAAACATAACGACCTTTTGTAAATTTTCTTTTTGAAAAATCACTTGAAGTGACAATCCTTGGGGAAGAGCAAGAAAAAAGAAAAAATCCTGATATAGCAACTAAAAAGAACGTGTAGATTAAATTTTTCATACTCTAAAATAAGGATTCTTAGTCTGCTTTTTATAAGAAATCTCATAAAAATAGATCTAATTTTATTAGAAATATTTAATTAAATCGCTAATACACAGCATTTTATAATTTGGGGAAAGGATAATTATAAATTGATTTTTTTTAGTGGGAGGAATGTATTTGATATTAAATTATATCATTAAAAATCACTTATTAATCGTAACTTGAAAAAATGAAAAAGTATGCTTTAGTATCACTGCTTATTGTTTTTGTATTAGCCTGTAAATCCCGTCAGGATGAAAACAAACCATCGAAAAATGAAATCAATTCCGTTGAAATAGACACAATAGATTTAATCGCTGAAGTTGCGGAGTCTACATCAATTTTAGATACAATTGCCATTCCACAGCAAAGTTTTATTGAAAAGTATGCAGGGACAGCATGGACCAACGGGTCAGATACCATCATATTTAACACTTTAACTGGTGAACTTACAAGCTGGGATGATATAATTGGACCTAAAATGTGGCATCTATATAAAGTTGATGGGCCTTTTTATGAGTTACCCTGCGAAGATTGTTATACGGGTAATGAATGTCACATGTGCGGTTATAATGCCGTGGAATTTTTTGAAGAATCTATTTTGCTTTTTTGGGATTACCAGAACGATTTTTTTGCTGAGAAGGAAGGAGTTAGATTTTTTAAAAAAGAGGATGGCAGTATAGCCAGCGTTATTTTTAGAAGTGGGTATTTTGAAGAGTATGAATCTGCGGAAATAAAATGGGTTTCAATAAACTCGGCTCTATTACTTAGCGAGGAAGAAATCAATTCAAATAAAAAAGCCCAAGAAGACTTTGAAAATAAAAAAGCGCTTGAGATGATCGAAGCAGAAAATGAAATTTTTGATGATTACTATGAAGGGCCACGCGGTATTGCAGGTGAAATTTACTTTGCAAATGATGGTGATGTTGTTAAAATAGAACCTGATACTTACTATGAGGTATTACATCTTGTAGATCTTCAAAATTTAACGCTAGATTTTACAGGAGTGGAATTATTGACTAAAGAAGATGTCACCATATTTACCTTAGAAAATTGTTCAAATATTAAAATTATAGGCCTAACTATTAGACATGACATGATGGGCTGCTTTACTAACTGTTTTGACGTTAATAACTGTGATAACATTTCTTTTATTGATTGCGATATTAATGGCTCTGGATTTATTGGCATATGTGTAAATAAAAGTACAGGGGTAGAAGTAGAGCGCTGTAAAATTCATAATTGTGTGAAGGGGGCTTTTCTTTGGGAAAATAATGAAGCCCGTAGTCATGGTATTCCCGCAACTGAATCAGACATTACATTTCGGGAATGCAATTTTAATGATAATAATGTTGGTAATATATGCTTTGATCACAACTATGCGAAAGAGATTAATTTTAAAGTTGTATTAGATGGTGAGGAGTTTTTAGTGAGCCCAAATAACTACAAAAACTATTTAATTAATTATAATTACATAATACATTAATTGTGGATTATATATATAATCTGAAAATTTAAAAATGATGAGAAACCTGATTCCACTACTATCTATCGTATTTTTTTCTTTTAAGGGAATTTCTCAAACCCAAGCTGAAATGAACACTGACCTGCAAGAATCTTATAATAGTTCCGATGAAGAACTAAATGCAGTATACCAAGCTATCATAAGGGAATATAAAAATGATACCATATTTTTAAAAGCACTTAGATTCTCTCAGAGAAACTGGATTAAATTTAGAGACTCTGAACTTAAGATGAAATATCCCGAGAGAGAAATTAGAGGATATTACGGGAGCGTTTACCCTATGTGTGAAGCTTCATATTTAGATGAATTAACAAAAAGCAGAATTAAAACTCTTAAAGTTTGGCTTGATGGAATTGAGGAAGGTGACGTGTGTTCAGGTTCCGTTAAAATAGCAAGGGAATAATTAAGTTAGACCAAAACCCAGAGGATGAAAAAAATTATTAATCTTTTAATTATTTCATTATTGCTCAATTCCTGTAACCACCCTGATGAATATGTGAATTCAAACGTTTCTCAGGAAAATAGGACTGAAATTACGATCCAAGAGATAGGTGAAAAAAATCATACATCTTCAAAGGCTCTCAATGGTTCTTATCATAAAGAAGACATAGATATAAATAAGCTTAAAGAGATTATTTGGCAGGATTTAAAGGATTTTAAAACTTTTAAAGTTTACATGAAAACAAAGAAGTTTAATATCTGGATCGATCAAATGGATGACGGTAGCTACAGATACGCATCTTGGTCAAAATCTAAAAAAATTGATGAAAAACCCGATATTATTCTTAAAAATGGAAGCGTTACTTATGAAGGAAGTGCAAGAAATCATTGGTATACTTTTAAAAATGCAGACGTAAAATATATTTGTGATATAAACGTATTAGGAAAAGCCTATGATGAAGCATTTTTAATAGTTCAACGTGGGGAAACAATAATATTAAACCAATCTGCTAAAATTATATCTCCTTTTACGAAGTTTATACCTAAAGAAAATGTGGTTTATTTTTTGGAAAGTATCTATTCAGAACAAAGTAATAATCTATCCTATTTTTATGACAAATACATATTTACCGAAAACATAAAGAATCGGATGTATTTATTAATGAAAACAGATAGTTTAGATGAACTCAATTCTATATATGAATACCCAGGAATATACGAATCACATTTATATGACAACGGAGGTAAAAATGCTTGGCACTACATTTCCATTAAAAAAATGAAGGATGGCAATGGTTTGATGTGGGAAAACAAGGCAGGAGTTTCTTGGTCTCTATGGCCAACCTTAAATCCATTGGTTTTCCAAGTTTCTAATGATTGTCCCTATTTTGATCTTTACCAATCTGTTGTATTTGAAGTGGATTCAAAAAACAACATTTTAGGTGTTTCAGCTAATAATGAATTTTACAAATTAGAGGGAAAGATTGATGAGGAAAGTGATAAACAGTTATCCCATAATTTGCTGAATGAGGAAATAAGGAACTTTCTAAAAAAATCAAGTTATACATCCTTTGAAGATATTATTCAATTTGTCTCGGGTATGAATGGGGGAATTAAGCGTAATCAGTATAGTTTCTGGGTTTACACACCTAAATTATTTGATTGGCTTTCTGATATAGTAAATGATGATAATGATAAATCTTACCAAAAATATTACGCATATTTTTCAAGTGATTTAAAAGATTTATGTAAAGCATATCATCATTTACTGGAAAAGGGAATAGATGAGGAATCTGAAAAATATTTAGACATAATAAATGAAAATGAAGACGGTATTGATTATTTAACTTTAAGTTATGGCGAGGAATGGGTTTCTGATGACTTCAACGTAGGATATAGAGGAGCATACAATCAAAAGGCAAGAATTATGGGGTTTTGGTTAAGGAGACACATTAACGGGAATAGCAAAATAATATTTGATTTATTGAAGCAAATCATGGATAAATATGAACCAAATTGGTCTGTTGATGAGTGGATAATTGATGACTTTGACCCCTACAATGGGTACTATGAGCCCGAAGGATGTTCCGGTTAGTAGTTAATGATAGTAAGATTGAGAAGGAAATGTCTCCGCTTGCGGTTAGATGTAACTAACCGCAACGTATTCAACCCCTAATTTAATTGGCACTAATCCTTCTATATTTATGCTGTGTTCTTACTGCATTTTCATTGATTTCTTAAATTAGTGTCAGAACCATACAAGATGAAAAGATTATATCCCTTATTAATAGCTCTATTTTGTTATCATAATTTTATGGCAAGCCACGTACCAGGTGGCAATATTTCATACGAAAATGTAGGCCCAAATACTTTTGTGATCACATTGACAGTTTTTGAAGATTGTGGTACAGCTTTTTACTCAAACCTTGCAGAGTCTATAGATGTTACTAATGATTGTGGTATTCCTTTTTCTGCTACAATTCAATTGCCAAATGTTATCTTTCAACAGGAAGTTTCACAATTATGTATTTCTTCATTAACTCAAAGCGAGTGTAACGGAGGTTTATTTCCTGGAGTCTATATGCATGTTTGGCAAGACACAATAACTCTTCCTGGAACTTGTGACAGCTGGACATTTGCATTTGAAGATTGTTGTAGAAATAGTTCTAACAATTTAACCGGTTCAGGAAATAATTATTATTGGGAGACTGTTTTAAATAGCAATACATCTCCATCTAATTCCTCACCTGTTATTGCATCTCAGCCTATTCCATATTACTGCATTAATCAACCAGTTATTTATAATTTTGGAGTTTATGAGGGAGATGGT
>CACAYQ010000017.1 GCA_902536695.1 uncultured Bacteroidota bacterium
GCTTGAATTTCAAGTTGTCCTCCACTTTCAATTTCAATCGTTTTACAATATGCCTTTCCTGGTGTTTCGTCTAAATTGTTAATGTTACCATCATCGTTCATGTCAAAACCTGTTACGAACCCAGTTCCACTAATTACTGGCATGTTTGAAGTATTATTTGGAATGTAAACATCGTTATTATAACTAGGCACATGGTTTTTATCCCAGTTACATGCGGAAAACCAGTCTGTATCCACACCTACCCATGTATGAATTCCTGCGGTTTGGGGAGGTCCAATAACAGCTACATTAGTGGTGTCATAAAATATACATCCATCGCTTTGTGTAATTTCAACTATGTATGTGCCGTTTTGATTAAATGTTCTTGGATTAGTAGTAACACCATCGTTCCAAGCAAATAAGGTTTCATAGTGATTAAGATTTAAAAACATCTGCAGAAGTTCTGAACCAATGTAATTGGTCTGGATTTGATTTGGATTGTTGCCGCTAAATGTAATATTACCTAAATAGTCATCTGGGTTGGGCCATGGGTCTGCGTCATATAGTTTTACTTCATAATTTGCAGTGGGATCTAGAATAATAGATGAAATTTTTATGTAGGCATCGGGGTAAGTTTCTATTGGATTACTAGACGTAGATTGTACTAGACTTCCGTTCTCGTATAATTTTATGTAAAAATCAGGTACGTCTCCAGATCCGATATTTGATGTGGGAACCGTATTTATTCCAAAACCATATAGTCTTGAGTAATTGTTTTGCGTATTTAGATTTACAGAGATGCTATTGGTACAAGAATGATAATTTTCTGCTAGTCCAGAATTAAGTGAACAAGGAGTCAAGCAGTCTACTTTATTTGTAGCATTTTTATAACGGAACTCAGCAGGGTTCTTAGATCGGTTGAAAGGGTAGGAGCCACTATTATTGACTAGCCAACTCACAGGTCCAATTTGAGGAAAGGGGAATTTATCACAAAAGTTAGGTATTAAGTTGTCTTTATACAGGGAATTGGGTAGTAAGTTAATTTTAGAATTATTATCAATCGTGCCTTGATTGTAGTTGTTACTATGCTTTAAGGTGTAATCCACGCTACTATGAATATCAAATCCATCTACAATTTCATTTGCAACTACATTTTGATAATCTGAATTATCGTCAATCATAAAGTCTTCTAAAAGCGCTCTGTTTCTATAAAAAGTATTGCCAGGACCACTAGGCCCCCACCAATCCGAATTATGTATAAATTCAACCACATTGCCTTCGAATAAATTCATCAGAGGATAAAAACCATGTAAAGAAATATCTGCTTTCTGATCGCCTATGCAAATCCCAAAAACAGTAGTTCCGCAGGGATCCCAACTTTCCTCACTATAATTATATCCAAAAACATTTCCATTTGGGCTGTAACTTAATACCATAGCATGTCTTAAAGTGAAGAAAATATTATTTTCTACTAAACAGTTGGAAGACCTTTGATTCATAGCCACTCCATAACCATGCCCACCACCTCCATAATCATAGGAATGATGTAAGTAATTTCCAGTTATTTCAGCATGATACGATCTAGTTACGCTTATATGTGATTTTGTAGTGTAATCACTTTCTATATTTCTAACCCAGCAGTTGTAACAATTTTCCATTTTAATATTGTCACATTCTTTAGTTGTTATTCTTTTAATTTTGATATTCTCTATTCCTGCATTTTCAATAATGTTGTTTAATTTTTTAATTCTAGGTCTCAATTTAGGATCGTAGGTAAAATGTAATACTTTGTCTATAACTAGCACATTACTGTTTTTTTCTAAAATTTTAAATACTTCTCCAACACAATCTAATGCAGATCCATTCCATGCATCTTCAAATGTTGCATCAGTAATGCCATTATTTACTCTATTGCTATACATTTTAATGGTGTCATTATCCTGCCTAAGATCGATAAAATCACCCACATTAAAATTGGATGAATTATTTACAATTAGTTGATTACTGCCCTTATGATACCCCCCCAACAGATGTTCATAGCCACTTGTTAAACTATTCCATAATCTTAACTGAAAAATGTGATTTCTATGGTTAGTGCTGTCTGTTTCTTTTGTGGGTTTTATTTTGAGTGTAGTATTTGTTGAGCATTCACCTCTCAATACTGTATTGCTTGGTATGTAGAAGCTTTTAAAACCTTCGATATAATATTCACCTTGTGGAAAATATACTATGTTAAATCCAGGCATTGTTTTAACATCATTTAATACATCTAGTAATGCCTGATAATTATTAAAAGTTCCGTTACCTACACAATTATACGGAGGTTGAGTCATGTCAATTATATTTCCCTCATAAGGTATTGCACCCACATGTCCTGTATTTTCCCAATCGGTAATGTTTCTGTAGTCCAAAATAGAATTATCGGTTCCTGTAAGGGAAAAATGGGCTCCTACAAACTTGGCTTGATCTAAGGTGACATTACAAGCTCCATTACCACTACAAGCTCCACTCCAGCCGCTAAAACTATATCCTGGTTCTGCTTCATGTTGTAGTGAAACAGTTGTGTTTATTGGATACTCATCGTTACAGGCTAAAATACATTTATTTGTATTTGAATTGTCTTGTATTTTAATTGTTCCCTTGCCTGTCACAGAAGTTTGCAAGCTGGAATACCCTGAAGGGGAAGTACAATCTGTTAATACGACATCTTCCACGTATATTTTGGCCACTTCGTTTCCACATCTAATAGCCAATCTTACATCATCATCAGTAGTAAATGGAGCATTCGTTTCTAACAAATCAACATGTTGATATGAGGTATTTAGACTTATGGTTTTAGCTACAAGCCAGGTCCAAGGAGTGGTGTTTTTCACTAAAATTAATTCAATATCTACATTTTTATCTGCTCTAAGCCACATGCTTAAATGATAATCATGGCCTGCTTGTATATGAAAATCAGTTGTTTTGAGCTGTGCATTTCTTACTAGTGGAGTGGAAGGAACTTGAGTTACATTTATTCGGGCGGAATAACTACCGCTGTGACTTATAGTGCTTTGAGATAATGACCCTGAATATCCACTACCAAAATAGGTATCCCATCCGGATGTGTTATTCTCAAAATTTCCGTTTGATATGATGTTTTGACCAATAAGAAAGGTTCCAGTGTAAAAAAAGCAACCTATAATAATGATTGTACGCTTGAGTTTAAATAGCATATTTATGCTTTGATTTTTTGCATTTAAAACATTATATTAACGTTAATTTAATAATTAAAAACTAAGATTTTTTGTTATGACTAAATTAAAAGGTTTAAAAGTATTAATAACTGGAGGGAGTTCAGGGATTGGTAAAGCTACTGCTGAAAAATTAATTCTTGCTGGGGCAATAGTTTGCATAACGGGAAGGGACAAAAATAAGTTAGATCGAGTAGCTGGAGAAATAAATGCTATTCCTATCCATTTAGACGTAACTAAATACAATAATATTGCGGTGAAAGTATTGGATGCCTTTCATTCTATGGGAGGTGTTGATGTGCTAGTAAATAATGCAGGCATAGGTTCTTTTTCCAAATTGGAATCAATAAAGATTTCTGATTTTGATGAAATTTTTTCTACCAATGTTTTTGGTTTAACAATGATGACCCAAGAAGTGGTTAAGTTTTTTAAAACACAACAATTCGGTACCATAATAAACATTGGTTCAACAGCTTCAACTAACGGTTTTGCATCAGGCTCTGTATATTGCGCATCAAAATTTGCAGTAAGGGGTCTAACTTATTGTTGGAGAAGTGAATTGAGAGGTGATAACATACGTGTTATGCTCATTAATCCTAGTGAAGTGCCTACCGCCTTTAATAATAAACAAAGAACAGAACGTGAAGATGAGCCGAAAAAACTTTCATCGAATGAAATTGCACATGCCATAATTTCAGCTATTGAAATGGATGATAGAGGATTTATACCTGAGCTTAATGTGTGGGCAACTAACCCATTTTAAGCTTACTTTTTTTCCATTGGATGGTGATCTAAAATGGTTTGTTTCAAGTAATTTCTATCTAAATGAGTATAAATCTCAGTTGTAGTAATGGATTGATGTCCAAGCATTTCTTGAACTGCTCTCAAATCGGCACCTCCTTCCACTAAATGTGTGGCAAATGAATGCCTAAGAGTGTGAGGCGAAATATTTTTTTTAATTCCTGACTGTAAGGCGAGGTTTTTAATGATTTTAAAAACCATTACTCTGGATAACTTGGTTCCATTTTTATTGATGAATACATGATCAATAAAATGATCTTTAATCTTGTTTTGATGAACCCTTATTTCATCAATATAAATCTTCAAATGTTTTGAAGCTATTTTTCCCAATGGAACTAACCTTTCTTTATTACCTTTTCCAATAATTCTTATAAATCCTTCTTTCCAATATATTTCTGATACCTTCAGTTCAATAAGTTCAGATACCCTTAGTCCGCATCCATATAATACTTCCAACATCGCTAGATTTCTTTCTCCTTCTTTCTTACTTCTATCGATAGATTTGATCAAATTATCTATTTCATGTATAGTTAGAAATTCAGGTAATTTTTTTCCAATTTTTGGTGATTCAATTAATTCACTTGGATTGATATTTATTTCTTTTTCTAGTAGTAGAAACTTATAAAATGATTTAATACTTGAAATAATTCTAGATTGAGATCTAGCTGAAATATTTTGTTGGTGCAAATCACTCAAAAACCCCATGAAATCCTCATGTTGAACATCCTTTGGCGACTTTTTATTATTTTCTTCAGAAAAATAAAGTCCCAGTTTTTTAATGTCTCTAGTATAAGCATCCACAGAGTTAGTTGACAGCGATTTTTCTATGCTTAAATATTGCCTGTAGCTGTTAATCCAAATTTCCCAAGACATACCTAAATTTACTATTCTAATAGAATACCAGAATTATTTTTATAATTATTATCAATAATAAATGTTTTTTCTATTTTTGCGCACTCACGGAGAGTTGGCAGAGTGGTCGAATGCGGTGGTCTTGAAAACCATTGTGCCGAAAGGTACCGGGGGTTCGAATCCCTCACTCTCCGCTTAATTAAACCTCGCAAATGCGAGGTTTTTTTATTTTTAAATCTAGGTTGATATTTAATTTATATTTTAGTTCTTGATGAGTAAGCCAAGTATACCGAAAGGAACAAGAGATTTCTCACCAGAAGAGGTGTCAAAACGAAATTATATTTTTGAAACGTTGAGAAAAGAGTTTCAGTTATTTGGTTTCTTACCGATTGAAACACCATCCATGGAGAAATTATCTACCCTAACAGGCAAATATGGAGATGAAGGAGATCAGTTATTGTTTAAAATCCTCAAAAGAGGGGCTAAATTTAATCATGCTGTTCAATCTGCTCAATCTCAAAGTGATGTTTCAGACCATTTTTTTTCTGAGGAGGCGTTACGTTATGATTTAACTGTACCGTTTGCTAGATATGTGGTTCAACATCAGAATGAAATCCATTTTCCGTTCAAGAGGTATCAAATTCAACCTGTGTGGAGAGCTGACCGCCCTCAAAGGGGTAGATATAGAGAGTTTTATCAATGCGATATAGATGTTATCGGTACAAAATCTTTAAATGCAGAAATTGAATTAATTCAAATTATCAAAAATGTATTTATAAAACTGCAATTACCAAATCACACCATCCAAATCAATAATCGAAAAATTCTACACGCTTTAATTGATTCATGCGGTGAAGCTGAAAATTTTGAAAAAATTGCTGTAGTTATCGACAAATTAGATAAAGTAGGAAGAGAAAACGTATTAAACGAATTAAATGAAAAGTTTAATAATCCTACATGTACTGAGTTGTTTACTTCTATATTCAATTTGAGTTCTGATGTACGTGAAACTATTTCATGGCTTGAAGAAATAATTGGAGATGCTAAATTGGGTAATGAAGGGATTCAGGAAATTAAGTACATAACTAATGCTTGTGATCAATTAGATATCAATAATCTGAAGCTTAATTTAACATTAGCTAGAGGATTAAATTATTACACGGGAAGTATCTTTGAGGTGATCCTGAACGATTACAACATGGGAAGTGTTGTTGGAGGAGGTAGATACGATAATTTAACTTCTCAATTTGGATTGAATGATATTTCGGGAGTTGGAATTTCATTTGGTGCAGAGCGAATTTTCGATGTACTTAATGAAAGTCATTTGTTTCCAAGTGACACTACCATATCTCCTGAATATTTGATAATAGATCGGTCAGGAAATATGATTAACTCTATGAGGATGGCAAATAAATTAAGAGAATACTCAAAAAGAGTAATGATTTATCCAAATAGTGATCATAAATTAAAAAAACAGCTTAAGTATGCCAATCAAAATAACATTCCATTTATTGTGTTTGTCGGTGAGGAGTTTAAAGAGGAAATGACATTTGAGTTAAAAAATATGCTTACGGGTGATCAAAACATTTTGAAATTAAGTCAATTTTTAAGTGACCTTTATGAGTAATAAGTATTTCCAAATTTCACAAAATGATTTAACTATCTCAGATATAGAATCAATTTTAAAGGAAAACCTAAAGTTAAAACTAGATCAAAAAACAGAAAAAAAGGTTTCATCTAATAGGCTATACTTAGATCAAAAATTAGAAAACTCTGATGTATTACATTATGGTATAAACACAGGTTTTGGATCTCTTTGTAACAAAGTGATATCAAGTGGCGAGCTTAGAAAATTACAAGTTAATCTTGTTCGTTCACATGCATGCGGTTTTGGAAAAGAAGTAGATAATGAGATGGTGAAAATCATGATGCTTTTGAAGATTCAATCATTGTCTAGGGGTTATTCGGGAATAACCTTAACTACACTCAAAAGACTAATTTATTTTTTCAATCATGACATCTTTCCGATTGTCTATGAACAAGGTTCCTTAGGTGCCTCTGGGGATTTGGCGCCATTGGCTCATATGTCATTAGCTTTAATTGGTGAGGGTTTTGTTTCATACAACAACAAATTAATTTCAGCCGAACAAATACATATTGATTTAAAAATAGATCCTATTTTGCTAGAGACTAAGGAAGGGTTAGCATTGTTAAATGGAACTCAGTTTATGTCTGCTTATGCAGTGCATGCTGCATTACATGTTTCTCGCTTATTTGACCACTCTACTAAAATTTCAGCATTGTCATTAGATGCTTACAACTGTCAATTAAGTCCATTTAACCCCGAATTACATGTTTTAAGGCCTTATCATGGTCAACAATATATATCAGCAGAAATTTTAAAATTACTTTCAGAGAGCGACCTTGTAAAAGTAAAAGATAAAGATGTACAGGATCCATATTCTTTCAGATGTATTCCACAAGTTCATGGCGCATCTTATGATGTTTTCATTGACTTTAAGCAAAAAGTAGAAATTGAAATCAACTCAGTAACCGATAATCCTGTGATTATTGATGACAAAAATCAAATTATTTCAGGAGGAAATTTTCATGGTCAACCCTTGGCTTATATAATGGATTTTCTGACTATAGCTATAGCTGAGTTAGGTAGTATTTCTGAAAGAAGAGTTTACAAGTTGATATCAGGAACACGCGGACTTCCAGCTTTTTTAGTTCAAAATCCGGGTTTAAATTCTGGATTAATGATACCGCAATATACGGCAGCTAGTATTGTAAGTAAAAATAAAATCCTTTGTCAACCTGCCAGTGTAGACAGTATAGAATCCTCTAATGGACAAGAGGATCATGTAAGTATGGGAAGTATTTCAGCTGTGAAATTAAAAGAGGTTATTGAAAACGTACAACGTATTTTAAGTATTGAGCTTTTAGTGGCTTCTCAGGCCTTTGGATTTAGATCTACAAGAAAAACATCCCCTTCATTAACGAATTTGCTTGAAAATTTTTCTAAAAAGGTTCCTTTCATTGAAGAAGATACCGTAATGCATGACCTAATGGTTAAATCAGAAGAGTTTTTGAACAGGAATTCAATTTAGTAATGGTCTTTTTTATGATTGCCTCCCTGATCATCATAATGGTGCCAAGTACCATACTTCACATAATCATAAACTGTCATGTCATATTTAAGATGTCCTTTTAGTTTGACGCTTCCATTTTCATGATATTCGGTGTAGATATATGTTTTTTTCTTTTTTTGATCAATAATTAATTCATCCTTTATAGTTCCCGAATGGTAGTAAAACACTTTTTGTTCATGGGACAATTTGTCTTTGTTGTATTTTTCATAGAAAGATATATCTCCATTTTCATTGTAATCAGTCCATTCCATAGCAAAATCATTAGAATAGCTCACTTTACTTTTAATATTTCCATTTGGATAGAATAAGGTTAACCTCGACTTAAAACTGTCTATAGCCTTAAAATTACGCTCTATGTTTCCATTAGGATAAAAGTTTTTATAGACCTTTAGTTGTCCTTCAATGTAGTATCCTTTATGTACTATTTCGCCCGTTGAATAATGATCTTCTTTCCATCCGTTGACTGCATAGCCTTCTTCAATACGAGTGGAGTCAGAGTGTAAATACATGTTAAGAGGTTCATATAGTGTTATTCCGTATGTGGGGTCTATAATTTCTTTGGTTATCTCTTTTTTTTTAATTTGATTTTCAAAATTGAATTGAGCATAACTAGTTAGTAGTCCAGTAATAAAAACATTAACTAATAAAGTTGTAATTCTTTTCATTATTTCACGATACTTTTAAATGTACGATTTTGCTTGATGAAATATTCCCAAATAATAAACTTATTTAAATATCCGTTCATCTTTTGAACACCCTTTTTGGGTATGGATTTTCTTTTTTCCTTAAGTATACGTATGGACCTATAGTAATGAAAGTGAGCTTTAATTATACTTACAGCATTATGGATTTTACCCATGGCTAGAAATCTGAAAAAAGCAATCTGATCTAGGGTCATTCTAGATATTACTTTAAAGAGTAGAGGAGGGGTGCCCTGATAATTCTTGTGAATCATCCATAAGCTATTTCTAAAATTTAAAAATGTTTTTTGTGGGCTTTCATATGAAAGCGTACCTCCTCCTACATGATACACAACAGATTCGCTTGTGTACATAATGGATTTACCTTTGTTTTTCCATCTCCAGCATAAATCAATTTCTTCCATATGGGCAAAAAAATCATGATCAAATCCGCCAACTTCAAAAAAATCTTTTGCTTTTACTGCCATGCATGCGCCAGATGCCCAAAACACTTCATGGCAGTTGTTAAATTGCCCCACATCTTTCTCTACATGATTAACTATTCTGCCTCTACAAAACGGATAGCCAAATTTGTCAATAAACCCTCCTGCTGCCCCTGCATATTCAAATTCTTCTTTTCTATCAAAACTTAATATTTTAGGTTGAACTGCAACTACGTTTTTATTCTTTGATAATACGTTTATAAGGGGATCGAGCCACCCATTAGTTACTTGAATGTCTGAATTTACAATAATGAAAAATTCATGTTTTAATTGTTTTAACCCTTCATTATATCCACCAGCAAATCCTAAGTTATTATCTAATTTGACTAAGTTGACCTTTTGTTTAAATGATGAGATTATTTTTAAAGAATTATCAGTAGATCCATTATCAATAACAACTACATCAGCATGTTTACTAGAGTGATCTATGAAGTCTGGAAGAAACTGTTTGAGCCAATTTTCCCCATTGAAGTTTAATATGCAAACAGCGGTATTAATTACTAGGGGTTTATGAAGAATAAATTACTGTTACTTCCCCATTGATTATCGTTGGGGTTTTGTAATGCATCTACATTTCTCTCTGGAGTATTTCTACTGTGGAGATCTGTTTTCCAATTATTGTTAAAGTATTCTCCTTGAAGAGTAGAATGTAAAATAACATAGTCATTGGTTACTAAGTCAGGAAGATAAAAAATGAACCTTTTATTGTTGAATCTACCTATTTTGTAGTAATGCCAAATTTGATAAGGATATGCGCTGGGCTCGTTTGGCCTATCCGTAATGGTATTTGGCGGACCATATTTTAGATAAATTCTCCCTCTATCAGTTTCATATCCTTTTCTCACTTTTGTCCCAAATAACTGGTTGGTCTTTTTAACTTCATTTTTGTACTTTGACCAGTTGTAGGCTGGATCATTCGGAAAGCGGTTGTACCAAAAGCTGTAGATAAATTGTCTCTTTAGCGTGTCGTCTATATCGTTTAGTTTGTTATCAATAATATTTTTCTCCAAATTAGAAGCTAAAGGAGCTAAGCATTTCAGGAATTCGTCTAATGAGTCTTGAGGTAAAATAGATGCAAATGTATTTGCTATTGAAACTGAATTCAGACGGTTCAATTTCATACTGTTGTTTAGATTCGTTCGCTGAAAAGATAGTTCTTTAGTATTTAAAACTTGTTGATTTTTATCCATTACAGATAATTTTAGAATGTAATTTCCAGTAGGTAAGTTAGATAGGTCAAAACTGTTCAGTACAGGAATCACAGAAGAAGTAGAAATCTTTTTTAATTTGTTGTATTGACCTGCGATTTTACGGTTTTCTTCAACTAATATAGATTGTGTTAGTATCACAGATGGATTATCTCCGCCTATTTCTTCATCAAAATAAATTTCGGTGTAATAAGACAACCGGTTAAATTCTGGTCCTAAATAGGTTGTGACAAGCGGAATCATTTCAAAACCAGACTTGTTCAATTTACTAACACTATCACTTTTCCAGTATTTATCCAACAGTTCTACGTCAGAAAATTCAACTGGGTTGGTTTTTGATAAGGTAAAAGTTTGTTGATGTTCTTCAATATTTGTAGTGTCATTTTGATCCACTAATCTTAGACTTAAATGATAATCTCCATCTAGAAGAAAAAAACGCTGCAGGTCTAGAATTCCATTTTTATTAATGTGGTCAATTTCCCCTTCAATAATGTGTTTTTTGTAATCTACAATCTCTTTTTGTTCATTCTCAATAAAAAGTAAGATCTCCACTTTTTTGTTTTTCACATTTGTGTCCCTATCCTCTAGTAAAGAGGGTCCAAAAATATACAGGTAAGTCTCTACGAAATGCTGTTCTCCTTGTCTGAATTTTTTAATATCAAATAAGGCTTCTAATTGTCCATGAAAAGTTAGTAATTGAAATGTTAATAAGATAGTACTGATTCGTTTCACAATTCAAAATTACATTTTAATAAAGTTAAAATATATTAAATTCGAATGTTTTCATATTTCTTGGAATGTACTTTGATTATTAATTAAAATGAAATTAGGATTATTTATTTTTTTGTCAATTTCAAATTTGATTTTGTATGCACAAAATGAAAAGCAAAATTTCAGTATATCACCAGTAGATACTGTACCCTTAAATCTCATATTACCTGATCATCAAGTATATACTTCTGATAATGAATTTTTAAAAAAATGGAATAAAACAAAATTCTACGTCAGAAGTGTCTATGATTATGCTAAAATCGCATCTTCCATGCTAGAAGGATTTAATGACACATTAGCTTTGTTAAGTAACAATAGAATTAAAAAACGATATCTGAAAAGAGCGAATAAAATGCTAAAAAATGAATTTGGTGATGAGATTAGGAAAATGTCAATTAACAGAGGGACACATTTAATGAAATTAATATATAGAAATACAGGGTTAACTACTTATGACATTATTAAATTATATAGGGGATCTGGCAAAGCATTTTGGTTTCAAACGTTGTGCTTAGTTAATGGTCAAAACTTGAAGAAAGAATACGATCCTGAGGGAGAAGATTATTTAATAGAAAAGGCAGTATCACTAATAGAGTCAGGGCGAATGAATTATTTTAAAAGGTTGCCGCATACAGAATCGGGTAAAAAAGCAGTTAAGTCATCTAAGAAGAAAAGGAGAAGTAAGAAAGATTAGTTTTGATGCAATCTGCTTTGAAGTTTTTCTGAACTAATTCTTGGGTCTTCTATTTCTTCGATACTTTTCATTCGTTTTTTTTCGTGTTCTTTTACATATAATTCAGATAAGTCTGGTTGACCTGCATTAACCCAAGCAGTAAACCAGTAAGAGCCGATAGATTTAATAGAGGCTTTCATTCTTCGTTCTTGCATACCATTTAGTCTTTTACTATACTCTTTACTAAATTCAGCGCTGTAGACTTTCATTGTGACTTGCCCTCTTTTCTCAAAAGCGTATTTTTTATCATCGGGCCAATCATTACTGAGTTGTTTTTCAAATGTTAAAACAGAATCAACAGCTCTAAAACTATGCTCCACAAAATTCCAAGTATCCATTAAGGGATAATCAATGTATTTTGCTTTTCCTGTTATAAAATCATATTCATTGTAGAAAAGTTCAGGAATTCTAGATTCCCAAAACCCGTGTATTCCTTTTTGATTGGTGAATTGACCGTTGTAGTTTTCAGTAGTGTGTAGCGGTACATGTGCATCTCCTATGTAATGACCCAGTTCTGCAGAGTATTTTAAAATTCTTTCTAGGTCTTTTTCTTGAAAAGCATTTGTGAGCTTTTGTAACATCCATTGGATATTCCAAGGAGAAATACCGTACTTTTTTAGCGTATCCTCTGAATATTTCTCAACTGCTTCATTCCATTTTTTAGGCATAATAAGAAATGGATCTTCACCGTCCTTAATAAAGTGATCTATATCTATGTAATGTTTTTCAGCCTCACCTTGTACAGCATATCTTCTTTTATCTGGGTCAACTGCATGTTCACCAATAAAATCAATATGATATTTATAAAATTGAAATAGTTCAGGTTCTGGAATGGTGAAAACAGCTAGCCGATTTATTTTTTTGTGTGCAAAAAACCCCCAACCTGCATAGTTGGTTTGAAAAAAAATAAATAGTATAGAAATCCACAATGCTCTAAGAAACATGTTTAAATATAAGCATTAGAAAACATAAAGTGTAAATTACACGATTGTAATCTTATGCCCTGGTTCTACTTTTTATAGACCAAAGAAATTTGAATTTGCAAATAAGATCTCCATTTTGATTTAATCCATTCATAACAGTTTCAAACCTAATCCCTTCACCGGTTTCCATAGCCTCTTTTACTTTTTCTCTAACCATTAATCCATCATGACAAGTAAAAGTGGTTACGTCAGTTGCTTTTTTAATGAATTCCGCCTCGCAAGTTACAGGGTAGGTTGATATGGAGGGGGTTTGACCTTGGGTATATTGTAATAATAGCGCTGCACCGTTCATCTCTGCAGCCATTCCTAAAACTGCCCAAAAAGTAGACTTAAATGGGTTTTTATTTAACCATTTATAAGGTACTGTCACTTGACATGACTCATTATTGAGTTCTTTGATTCTCATGCCGCATAAAAACCCCATGGGCAACTTAAATAAGAGAAAAAGTTTAAATTTAAAAGAGATGCTACTCTTTTGAACATGTTTTACCTTATCGTCATTTATCATTTTCTGTTTTTACATTAAAGAAATACAAAAAAAATGAATATCCAATTATTCTACAGCATCTTGATACAGTTGTCTCCATTCTTGCTTTTGAAAATCGGAAAGAAGTTCAAATAGTTTATCTCCGTAAAAGAAATCGTTCAGGTAAACAATTCCATATTTTTGTAATATTTGAATTTGTGGCCAGCTAGGTCTACGTTTGTGTTGACCTATTCCTTCAACTAGCATATATTCAGCTGGTGAACAATCTGGTGGGCAAAATGGGTTTCTATTGTACCTTAAAGCCCATAAGTCAAATATTTTGGGCTCAGGTTTTTTTAAACATTCAAGCGAGTCAATCTTGTAAAAACAATCTTTTATTTGGAAATCCTTAAACATATTCTTCCCAACTTGATTTGCTGGTGAAAATTGTTTTCCTTTTGCAATTCGGATAAATTCATCTAGAGAAATGAATTTTGTATACACTAAACTTCCACCGTTTTCGCCTACAATGGCGTAGTTTACATAACTAGAGTTAGCCCCAGGATTTATGGAAATAGCTAGATGATATTTAAGGTGTACATTTGGTTCTATTGGAGCACTATAAACAATTGAATAACAACAGCTTAAATATAAAAATAAAAATATATGGATTAAATTATTCATTACGATTTTTGATTAATCGTAGCAATAAAATTACAAAATAAATACTCGATTTAAAAGTTGAATTTGTAAAGTTTTAGCGGAGTTTGACAGAAATCCAATGGGATGTCATGTTTTTCTATCTCTATAGTGTTTGGGTGAGCCTCAAAAAAAGAAAGCCCAATTTTAACACATGACTTATTAAGACATTTACATATTTGATCATAAATTCCTTTACCATATCCAATTCTATTTCCATAATCATCAAAACATAGCAAAGGCATTAATATAATATCTATTTCATCCCATTTCGCATGTTTAAATGGGTCAGGAACAGGAACATTATACCTTTTTTTTACAAACGCAGAATTAGCGTCAAAACAAACACAATCCCATTGGTTGCTAACCGAGTTGTAAACCGAGGTGTGTAATTGATTTGCTTTAATTAGTTTGTGGTGAATAGGCCATGTATTAACCTCATTCTTTCCCTCTATAGGATAGAACAAATGAATATTTTGATTAGAAAAGTTAAAGTGATTTAATAGTTGATCACAGATATCTTTAGAAGATTTTTCTAATTCATTTAAAGAAATAGATTCTCTTAGCGTTAAGTACCTTTCTCTTAAATTTATCTTATTTCCATTTGATATTACAGCCAAGGGAGGGTTTTTGCTCAAAATCTAATTTTTTATTCTGCAATAAATAATCAAGAACTAATCTTAAATCCTTACCATTATTTGGTTCTTCATTTCCGGGTCTAGCATCATCCAGTTGACCTCTATAAATACAATTTAAATTTTGGTCAAAAACACTGAAATCCGGTGTACAAGCGGCATCATATGCTTTAGCAATTTTCTGTGACTCATCATATAAATAAGGAAATGGAAAATAATATTTTTGTGCAAATTTTCTCATTTTTTCAGGACTATCATCCGGATAGTTTACAATGTCATTACTGCTAATGCTTACAAATCCAATTTTCTTCCCCAAATAATCATTCGCTAACGATACGATTTGTTCTATCACATGTACTACAAAAGGGCAATGATTACAAATGAACATGACAACCAATCCATTTTCAGTTACTAAA
Source organism: uncultured Bacteroidota bacterium (assembly GCA_902536695.1). Classification (GTDB taxonomy): domain Bacteria; phylum Bacteroidota; class Bacteroidia; order Flavobacteriales_D; family Parvicellaceae. Next base: position 15,115 of record CACAYQ010000017.1, read on the forward strand.
TCACTTAATTCAATATCCTTATTCGAGACCACATCAGGGAGTTTAAAAGTTGGGGCTTTGAAGCCTAAGGGTATATTAGTAGTTGGTGTTCGAGCCATTTTAATTACTTTTACTTAAAAGTAGTCAATATTCACAAAAATATGTTCTATTCAAAATGTTATCTCATGGTATCCATGATTTTATGGTCATGTTTCCATTTTGGACAACAGATAGATTCGGCTCAAATTAAACAGATCTATAATTTTAGTCTAACTCGCTCATCCTGTTACGAGAACTTAAGGTCTTTGTGTAAAGATGTTGGACATCGTTTAAGTGGTTCTCCGTCAGCTCAAAAAGCGGTAGAATGGGGATACGATTTAATGAGCAGTATGCAACTTGATTCCGTATACTTACAACCTGTTAGGGTTCCCCAATGGGTTAGGGGTGATGTTGAAAAAGTGCATTGGAAAGATAAAGATGGAAACACCAAAAATACAAATTGTACAGCTTTAGGCGGATCAACAGGTACCGATGGAATCATTAAAGGAAAAGTAGTAGAGATTAAGTCCTGGAAAGAGTTAGATTCACTTGGTGAAGCCAACTTAAAAGGAAAGATTGTTTTTTTTAATAGGCCCATGAATCCAACCTATATAAGCACATTTATGGCATACGGTAGTTGTGTAGATCAACGCCATAATGGTGCTTCAAGAGCTGGCCTTTATGGTGCAAAAGCTGTTATTGTACGATCAATGACCTTAAAAATGGATCACAATCCTCATACCGGTTCTATGAGCTATGTGGACTCTATACCCAAGATTCCTGCTGCTGCCATAAGCTCCAAAGATGCACATGAACTGAGTAAAGCACTAAAAAATGATAATGTTAAATTTTTATCCATGGAATTGTCTTGTCAACAAAAACCGGATACCATTTCTCATAATGTTATTGGAGAAATTACAGGATATCAATTTCCACATGAAGTAATTTTAGTGGGTGGACATCTAGATTCCTGGGATATTGGGGAAGGTGCACACGATGACGGAGCTGGTGTGATACAAAGTATTCAAGTCTTAGAATCCATTAAAAAATTAAATATCAAGCCTAAACGAACTATTAGGTGTGTGTTATATATTAATGAGGAAAATGGAAACCGAGGTGGTAAAACATATGCTGAAATCGTTAGAAAAAAAGGAGAGAAGCATTTATTTGCGTTAGAATCTGATAGAGGTGGATTCAGCCCAAGAGGGTTCAGTATAGATGGAACTCCACTTCAATTGCAATTTATCCAGGGATTCCAACCCCTTTTTGAGCCCTATCAGTTACATTTATTTAACAAAGGTTATGGGGGTGTAGATATTGGACCACTTCGCAATGGTACAACCTGTTTAGTAGGGTTAGTTCCAGATTCACAACGATATTTTGATTATCATCATGCACCCACTGATGTATTTGAAAATGTTAATAAAAGAGAATTAGAGTTGGGATCATCTGCTATTACATCAATGATTTACTTAATAGATAAATATGGATTTCCTGACAGAAATGATTATAAGCAATGAATTATAAAATTGACATATTGGCCATTGGGGCCCACCCAGATGATATTGAGCTTGGAGTAGCAGGTACGCTTATCAAGCATGTTAATATGGGTTGCACAGTTGGAATGTTAGATCTTACTCGAGGTGAATTAGGAACAAGAGGAAATGCCGATCTCAGAGGTAAAGAGGCGGAATTAGCTAAAAATTATATTTCTGCATCTTTTAGAGAGAATTTAGGTTTAAAGGATGGATTTATTGAAGAGGATGAACAATCCGTAAAGTTGTTGGTTCAAAAAATAAGATTATACCGTCCAAAAATTATTTTATGTAATGCTGTTCGAGATAGGCATCCCGATCACGGAGTAGCTGCTTCATTGGTTTTAAAAGCTGTATTTTCAGCAGGTTTACCCAAGATAGAGACATTACACAATGGAAAATCTCAAAAGCCGTTCAGACCTAACGCAGTATATCACTATATACAAGATAGATGGATCGACCCCGATTTTGTTGTAGATGTAACAGAAGAGTTTGAAGATAAAATGAATGCAGTTATGTGTTTTAAGAGTCAATTTTATGATCCAAATAGCAATGAACCGAATACGCCTATATCTTCAAAAGAGTTTTTATCCTCTCTCGAGTCTAAAGCCTTATTGTGTGGAAGGATAATCGGTGTAAAATATGGGGAAGGATTTACAAAGTCAAGAGCTATTGGTGTTCAAAATTTATTAGATTTTACATAATGATGAAAAAAATATTTTATCCTTTTTTTATTTTATTGATGTCTTGCCAAAGCGGACAAATGTCAGAAGATGCTCACCAATCAGTAGTTGATAGTCTAAATAGTGATATTAAAGATAAAAATAGGATCATAAACTCATTAGAGTATGATGTAGAATTCCAAGATTCCTTGAACAATGAATACGCACTATACATTCAAAAAATAAAAGATAATTTAAGTACTATTCAACAAAATGAATTGATCCTAAACAAAGCAAAATCTGCAGAATTTATTTTAGCTGATTCATTAGATGTCATAAAGGCAATTGAAGAAATGATCCAAAAGATTAATGAAAATGATGAGCTCATAATAGTCCTGAATCAAAGATTACAAAGTTCAGATAAAAAGAATGATTTTTATGCCCAAACCATTAACGAATTGAATACAAAAATTGCAGTAACCAACCGTGAAGTTTATTTCTTAAAAGAAGAAATTAGTCAGCTGAGTTCTTCATACGGTAAACTTTTCAACCGTTACAGTGAACAGGTTGCTAAAATTGACAGCTTGAATCTAGAAATGAACAAAGTAGGCTATGTGGTAGGGACTAAATCAGAGCTTTTAGAAAACAATGTGGTGACCAAAGAAGGAGGTTTTATTGGTATTGGAAAAATCAAAAAATTAAGTGATGATTTAAACTTAAATTATTTTACATATAACTCAAAAACAGATTTAAATTACATTTTAATTGGTAGTAGGAATATAAAGCTGATTACTTCTCATCCATCTAGCTCATTTCAATTAATAAAAAGTCAAGAAAATGTAATAGATTCTCTCATTATCATTCAAAAAGATGAGTTTTGGCAGAATAGTAAGTTCTTGGTGATAGAGGTCAAATAGAAAGAGCACTTTTTATTTTCACTACCTTTTTAAGGATAGGGTATAGTTCATCTAATTCCAGCATTGTATGCGGATCACTTTTAGCTTTACTTGGATTAGGATGCGTTTCAATGAATAATCCATCAGCCCCAGTGGCTGCAGCATTTAATGAAATAGCTTCAATAAGAGATGGATCACCCCCAGTTATTCCAGAAGTTTGATTGGGTTTTTGAACAGCATGAGTACAATCCATAATGACAGGTACTTGGTGCTTCTTAAGTTTAAAAACGGCAGTGGCATCAACTATCAAATCATGATAGCCAAAGCTGTTTCCTCTTTCACAAATCCAAGCATTTTTGTTTCCTGTACTTTTAATTTTTTCAATGGCGAATTGCATGGATTCGTGAGACATGAATTGGCCTTTTTTCACATTTACAGGTAGACCTGTTTTTCCAGCAGCAATCAGTAAACTTGTTTGTCTACAGAGGAATGCCGGTATTTGTAAATGGTTCACATAAGTTGACACTTCTTCAGCTTCGTGACTTTCATGAATATCGGTTATAGTATCAACAGATAAATCTTGACCAATTTTTTTTATCATTTCCAGCGCTTCAACATCTCCTATTCCTGTAAAACTATCTAGCTTTGATCGATTAGCCTTTTTATAGCTAGCTTTAAAAATGTAATGTATGTCAAGCTCACTGCAAATGGCTTTTACATGATTTGCAATTTCAAAAGCAGTATCAAACTCTTCCATTGCACAAGGACCTGCTATCAATGTAAATTTTTTCATTCTTTTGCTTTTTTACCCAAATATCCACTGTGATGTCTTTTGGCATACTCCTGTTTGTTAAATTTGATTTTTTCCATCATCAATACTACAATGATATCTCCTACCACGGTCATTACAGTAGTAGAAGTTGTTGGGGTTAGTCCAAGAGGGCAGACTTCTTCTGGGTTGCCAGTAAAAAGGGGGATGTCTGCAAGTTTTGCTAAATATCCTTGTTCGTTCCCCGTAAGGGCTATCATAGGGATACTTGAATATAAGTTTTTTACCAATTGATTTAATTCCAAAATTTCACGGGTTTTTCCCGAATTAGAGATTAAAAGAAGAACATCATTTTCTTGTACAATTCCCAAGTCCCCGTGTTGCGCTTCACTTGGATGTAAAAAAATAGCAGGTGTACCAGTAGAAGACAAAGTAGTAGCTATGTTCATCCCAATTTGACCTGCTTTTCCCATCCCACTTACTATCAGTTTACCTTTTTTTTGATGAATCCTTTTGTAGAGAACATCGATTACACTTTCAACTATACCGTCAATGGGTATATTTTGAATGGCTTCTACTTCCTTTTGAATGATTCTATTAATTCTAGATTTCAATATCTTTAATTTAAAATTGATGCATATTTTTTGCGAGCATTTCCAAGATCCTCTAATGTATCTACTCCAAAAGAGGGTTGATTAGTTATACCAACCTTAATTTTCATTCCATTTTCCATCCACCTTAGTTGCTCTAGTTTTTCCGTATTTTCAAGATTACTTACTTGTAGGAGACCACATTTATCTAATACATTTCTTTTAAACCCATATAATCCAATGTGTTGGTAATAATCGGTATGTTTTATCCAATCTTCTTTAGGCATATCTCTATTGAATGGAATAGGGAAACGACTAAAATACATGGCAAAATCTGTGTTGTCCTTCACCAAATACACCTTGCCCTCTCTTAATTCTTTTAAGTCGCTAACTCTAATACCTAACGTAGCAATTTCTGTTTTGTTATCCTCAAAACAAGATATCAATTGATGAAAGTGGTCCTCATGAACAAAAGGTTCGTCTCCTTGTATATTAAATACCAAACTGAATGTTTTATTTTGATTTTTCTCCCATAAATGGATCGCTTCAAGACACCTATCTGTTCCTGATATATGAGCTTTGTTAGTCATTATAGCATTACCGTTAAAACCTTTTACTTCATTAAAGATTCGTTGATCGTCGGTTGCAACTAGTAGGTGGTCTAAAACGTTTGCACAATTTTCATACACGTGCTGAATCATCGTTTTATCACCAATTTTCATTAGCGGCTTACCCTTTAATCTTGTGGAGTTAAATCTGGCAGGTATAATGCCTAAAATTGATGATCTTTCCGCTTTCATACTCCTAAATTAGTTATTTTTGATCGATGTCAATAGATAACGTTAAAAATTACATTAGTACCGTAAGAAGAGATTTTGCTGATAAACCCTTCTCGGAGGATATGGCATCTGATGATCCATTTCAGCAGTATGCAGTTTGGTTTCAAGAAGCAATGGATAGTCAAATATTAGATCCTTATGCAGCCTGTTTATCTACAGCAACAAAAGATGGTATAGTTTCATCTAGAATGCTATACATAAGAGGAGTCAATGATGATGGTTTTATCTTTTACACCAATTATAATTCAAATAAGGGGCAAGAAATAGACCAAAATAAACATGGTGCTCTTAATGTTTTTTGGGGGGAGTTAGAGCGTCAAATACGGATTGAAGGCAAAATTGAAAAAGTAAGTTCAGTTACCTCCGATCAATATTTTAATGCAAGGCCTAGGGCAAGTCAGCTTGGTGCTTGGGCATCCAATCAAAGTAAAATTTTAAAAGACAGAGCTGAGTTAACAGATAGACTAACTTATTATGAGCAAAAATTCAGCAATATGCCTGTTCCAAGGCCTCCGCACTGGGGAGGATTTTGCCTCATACCTAAGAAAGTGGAGTTTTGGCAGGGCAGGCCAAGTAGGTTACACGATAGAATAGTATACAGTAGAAAAGAAACCACATGGGTAAAAAATCGTTTGTCTCCATAGCAGAAAACTATTTTAAACGTTACCCACATCTAGATTTATTTTGTTCAAAAAGTCCACATAATGGTCTTGAAATCATCATTGTAATTCCCATTTACAATGAAGAAAATGTGGTTTCTACTTTAGAATCTCTTTTTAGACAAAGTGATGCAATACACTTTAGTATTGAAATTATTGCTATTATCAATCATTCCATATCTGACGATCCTTTTATTAAAGACCACAATAATCAGACATTTACACTACTTAGTGAATTTGCCGAGTTGAATAATAGCGAAAGCATATGTCTTATTCCTTTTCTTGTGGGGGATCTAGCACATAAACATGCAGGCGTAGGGTGGGGTAGAAAAATTGGGATGGATTTAGCTTTAAAGCGATTTCTTCAGCTAAATAAAAATGGACTTATAGTAGGACTTGATGCCGATACCATTGTAGAAGAAAATTACCTTAATTCTATTTATACTCATTTCAAAAAACACAATAACACAGCAGTTTCAATTCATTTTGAACACCCGATAAGTGGTGGATATGCTGATGATCATTATCAATTAATATGTAGTTATGAGTTGCATTTAAGGTATTATAAAAATGCCTTGTCTTTTGTAGGTTTTCCCTTTGATTTTCATACCATTGGAAGTGCTTTTGCTCTTACTGCCTCAGCATACGCTAGACAAGGAGGTATGAACCGAAGAAAAGCAGGTGAAGATTTTTATTTTATCAATAAATTGATAAAAGGTGAAGATTTTGGAGAAATAAACAATACTAAAGTGATTCCATCATCAAGGATTTCAGACAGAGTGCCATTTGGAACAGGAAGAGCCATGTTAGAAGCTAAAAACAACAAGAAAGATTTATCATACACTTATTCATTTAATGCCTTTTTGGAACTTAAAAAATGGATTGACCTGATTCAGCGAAATGAACTTGATTATCATGCTTTTCCAAAACCTGTCCAAGCATTTTTAAATGAAAAAACATGGTTGAAGCAAAAAAATGAACTTACAAAGAACACGCTAAATCATGCATCTTTAGTTAAACGATTTTTCAACACATTTGATGCATTTTGGGTACTAAAATTTGTTCATTTCTACAGAGACAATATTCAATCAAATGAAAAATTACTCGATTGTGTAAATCGACTCCTACAGCTAAATGCAGGTATCTCCTTAAAATCTGAACTAGAACAATTGGGTTTTATGAGAAATTGGGACAAAAAAAGGGGTTCAAATTGAACCCCTAGTTTAATAACTACTATTTGATAATTTATTTTATAGAATCAACAACGGCTTTAAAAGCTTCAGGATGGTTCATAGCTAAATCTGCAAGTGTTTTTCTGTTTAGAAGGATACCTTTGTCGCTAATTTTTCCCATAAACTCAGAATAACTCATTCCGTGTAATCTAGCTCCAGCGTTAATTCGCTGAATCCAAAGTGCTCTGAAGTTTCTCTTTTTTTGTCTTCTGTCTCTGTAAGCGTACTGTAATCCTTTTTCTACAGCATTTTTAGCTACAGTATGAACGTTTTTTCTTCTTCCGTAGTAACCTTTGGCTTGTTTTAATACTTTTTTTCTTCTTGCCTTGGCTGCTACACTATTTACTGATCTTGGCATAATTTAAGTTTTTTGAATTAAAGCGGCTTTTCAGCTCTTATCATATTGACTTTAACTCGGGTTTAACATTTAATAACCGTAAAGTCAATTAAGCGCAAAGTTGCAACTTAATGTTCTTTACATCTGACTTATCTACCAAGGTAGCTTTGGTCAGATTTCTTTTTCTTTTAGTCGCTTTTTTAGTCAAAATATGACTCTTAAAGGCGTGCTTTCTTTTGATTTTTCCACTACCAGTGAATTTGAATCTCTTCTTGGCACTGGAATTGGTTTTCATTTTAGGCATAACATTTATATTATGTAGTTATTATCTTTTATTTCTTTTTGGGGTTAATGATGATGGTCATCTTTTTTCCCTGTAATTCTGGCATTTTTTCTAATATTCCATATTCTTCAAGTTCTTGGGCAAATTTTAGTAATAAAATTTCTCCACGATCTTTATAGATGATGGTTCTTCCTTTAAAAAACACAAATGCTTTAAGTTTTGCTCCTTCTTGTAGGAACTTAACAGCATGTTTTAATTTAAACTGAAAATCGTGTTCATCTGTATTAGGACCAAATCTGATCTCCTTTAAGACTACTTTAGTTTGCTTTGCTTTAAGCTCCTTTTGTTTTTTCTTTTGCTCGTAAAGAAATTTCTTGTAGTCTATTATTTTACAAACAGGTGGTTTTGCATTGGGTGAGATTTCCACTAAATCAAGTTCCATTTCTCCAGCCATTTTTAACGCTTTATGAGTGGGGTAAACGCCTTGAGCTATATCTTCGCCAACCACTCTAACTTCAGTAACCCTGATTTTATCATTTATTCTGTGGGGATCTTCTTTAATGACTCTCCCTCTGTTTGGTCTTCTTGGTCTGATACTCCTCCTTTTTTAGTTTAACATTTAAAATTTTAATTGGCTTTGATTGATTTTATTTTGAATAAACTCTTTAAACTCATCTAAATTAAAAACACCCAAATCACCTTTTCCTTGTTGTCTCACTGAAACACTTTTATTACTAGCTTCTTTTTCTCCAATGATGAGCATAAATGGTATTTTATTTACCTCAGCATCTCTTATTTTACGTCCCACTTTTTCAGCCCTTCCGTCAACAAGACCGCGAATATCGTAATTTTTTAGAAGTTTTAAAACTTCTTTAGCATATTCGTTATACTGTTGACTAACAGGTAAAATGATAAATTGCTCAGGATTCAGCCATAGAGGGAATTTACCAGCTGTATGTTCAATAAGAACAGCAATGAATCTTTCTAGTGAACCAAATGGTGCTCTGTGAATCATAACAGGTCTATGCTTTTGGTTGTCTGAACCTGTATATTCCAGCTCAAAACGTTCAGGTAAATTGTAATCAACCTGTATAGTTCCGAGTTGCCATGATCGGTTCAATGCATCCTTTACCATGAAATCTAATTTAGGACCATAAAATGCCGCTTCTCCATATTCTACAATAGTTTTTAGACCTTTATCGTTAGATGCATTGATTATAGCTTGTTCTGCTTTGTCCCAATTTTCATCAGAGCCAATGTATTTATTTTGATTGTTTTTATCTCTTAATGAAACTTGTGTAACAAATTCTTTAAAATCCAATGCTTTAAATACATACAGCACCAGGTCTATAACTTTCTTAAATTCTTCTTCTAACTGATCAGGTCTGCAAAAAATATGCGCATCATCTTGAGTAAACCCTCTGACTCTTGTTAATCCATGTAGCTCACCGCTTTGCTCATAACGGTAAACCGTTCCAAATTCGGCAAACCTTAGCGGTAAATCTCTGTAGGATCGGGGAGAAGCGTTGAATATTTCACAATGGTGTGGGCAATTCATGGGTTTAAGCAAAAACTCTTCCCCTTCATGAGGTGTATTAATGGATTGAAATGAATCAGCACCATATTTATCATAATGGCCTGAGCAAACATATAAGTCTTTGTGGCCGATGTGTGGAGTGGAAACCGGTTGATATCCGCTTTGAACTTGTGCTTTCTTAAGAAAGTCCATCAATCTTTCTCTTAAATCTGCTCCTTTAGGTAACCAGAGAGGTAAACCTTGACCTACTTTTTCAGAGAAGGTAAATAACTCTAGTTCTTTTCCTAACTTTCTATGATCTCTTTTCTTCGCCTCTTCCAGCTGAACTAAATATTGATTTAATTCTTTTTGTTTTTCAAAGGTGATTCCATACACTCTTGTAAGCTGCTTTCTAGTTTCATCACCCCTCCAATAAGCCCCTGCTATACTTAATAATTTAACAGCTTTGATAAAGCCCGTGTGAGGTAAATGTGGCCCTCTACATAAATCAGTAAAATTACCTTGAGAGTAGAATGTGATAGTTCCATCTTCTAGTTCATCTATTAACTCTAATTTGTAAGGGTCCTCTTTTGTCTTGAAAAATACTAGCGCATCTTTTTTGCTTACTTCTTCTCTTAGAAATGGGTTTTTTTCTAGTGCTGACTTCTTTTTTTCTTTTTTGCTATTGTTCTCTTTCTGAGCATAAAAAGGGATACTCAGCAATAAACAGATATATAATAATTTTTTCATGGTGGTAAATTATAAAAATTTCATATCACTCTTGTCATATGAATAAGCATTTAATGTAGCTATACCTTTAGCTAATAGTTCTTGTTTGTGGTTAAAAATTTGTCCTTCTACGGTATACAATCTTTTACCATGATGTAATACTTTTCCCACACCTTTTAACTTATCATTAAGGTAAGCGGGTTTAAGGTAATTGATTTTGAATTCAACAGTAGAAACTAATTTGTGATCATACATGGCCTTGGTAAGTGCAGCTGTGCCTACAATTTGATCAAAAACACCTGCCAGAAAACCACCGTGAGCAGATTGATAGGTAGCCAGGTGATTTTGGCTTACTTCCACAAAATAGTTCACCTCTCCAGGTTCAACAACTTCTAATTTTAGTCCCAAAAACTTACCAAAGTGATTGGTTTTAGCATATTTTTTAAGAATTTCTAGGTTATCC
>CACAYQ010000018.1 GCA_902536695.1 uncultured Bacteroidota bacterium
GTAACAATCCATTGCCTCCAATAGTCTTTTTTCTTGATCAACTGATAGGATATGGTTCAAACTAGAAAAGAATGTAGATCTTAACTTAACTTCCACAAAAACTATATGCTGCTCATATCTTAAAATAATATCTATTTCTTTTTTAAAATGCCTCCAGTTTCTCTCCATTAATACATATTTTTTATCTAATAAATAGTTTAATGCTATTCTTTCTCCTAGATGACCCATCTGATGTGTACTTTTCATTTTCATGTAATTTTATTGAACATTTTTCTTCAAGGTTTCTTTTAAAGATTAAATTTAGACTTCTAAAAATTACAATATGAAAAAATTAGTTCTTACTCTATTTACATTGTGCTGTATTGGCATATCATTTTCACAAATAAAAACACCTCAACCAAGTCCTTCGTCTACATTAAAACAAACGGTAGGTTTAACAGAAATTACCGTCAATTACTCTAGGCCCGGAGCAAAGGACCGAACGATTTTTGGCGAACTTGTTCCCTACAATAAAATTTGGCGGACTGGAGCAAATAAAGCTACCGCAATCACATTTAAAAGTGATGTTATTTTTGGTGAAACGAAAGTGAAAAAAGGGACCTACTCACTATTTACCGTTCCTGGTGAAAGTGAATGGGTTGTAATGCTTAATAAAGAAACTGAGCTTTGGGGCGCAGGAAACTATAACAAAGAAAATGAAGTTGCTGCGTTCAAGGTGGACACCAAAAAAACTTCCGATTTTACAGAATCTTTTACAATTGATTTTAACACATTTACTGCTTTTGGTGCCATGATGAATTTAACTTGGGAAAACACACAAGTGAGTGTGCCCGTAATGACATATGGTAAAGAAAAATTAGCTGAACAATTTAAAAAAGAACTTGTTGATGGGCCTGATGCTGGTCTATTTTACAATGGAGCGCGATTTTATTTAGATAACGATTTGGATATAAATCTTGCTTTAGAATGGATAACTGTAGCTACAGAAAAAAGACCTGAAGCTTTTTGGATGCTTTACCAGCAAGCTAGAATTTTAGACAAAGCGGGTAGCAAAAAAGAAGCTATTCAGGCGGCTCAAAAAGTAATTTCTATTGCTTCTGAAAAAGAAGATGATTATGGATACATTGCTCGTGCTGAAAAATTAATAAAAGAATTGAAGTCTAAATAATTTTCTTTTGTCTAATTAAAGACTGCAACAGAAAACCAAAAATAACGACTAAACTACATCCAACAAGGTTATACCAAAGATAACCCATTTTAAGCCATACAGGTGGGTTCTCTAGCGTATTGAAATAGTGAATCACAATCACTATAATTTCAGCGAAAATGGCAGCATAAAAAACAGCATTAGCTTGGATTTTTTTAAAGTAAAACGCTACTATAAAAATCCCCAATATAGTGCCGTAAAAAAGAGAGCCTAAAAGATTTACTGCCTGAATTAAATTTTCAAATAAAGAGGCGGTTGTAGCAAAAACAATAGCTAGAACGCCCCATAAAAAAGTGAAATATTTTGAGGATTTTAGATAATGATAATCGGTTTTATTTTTGACCATAGATCTTTTGTACAAATCCACTGTGGTGGTTGAAGCTAGCGCGTTTAATTCGGATGCTGTAGAAGACATGGCAGCTGAAAACATGACTGCAAACAAGAGTCCAATAATGCCATGGGGTAAATAATCCATTACATAGGACATAAATATGTAATCTTTATCATTGATTTCGGCAGTAGGATTGTTTGACTTCACTAATGCTTTAACATCTTCTCTTACCTCCATCATTTCATCTTCTAAATCCAATATTTTTTGATCTAATATTTCATCATTCACTTTTTTTGATTGGTTAGAAATCATGAGATCAATTGCTCTTTTTTTCTCTTCATGTAGCGTTGAAAATCTATCTTCTAGCTCAATAACACTCATTTTGTATTCTGACTTTTTTAGTTGCTCTAATTCTACTTTATTAAAGAAAACGGGTGGCGTATTATATTGATAAAACACAAAAACCAATACACCGATGAATAAAATAATAAACTGCATTGGTACTTTCAATAACCCATTCATAATTAGTCCAAGTCTGCTCTCAGATAAAGATTTCCCAGTAAGGTAACGTTGAACCTGAGACTGATCTGTACCAAAATAGGAAAGGAAAAGAAATAGTGCGGCCGTTGTACCAGTCCAAAAATTATAGCGATCATCCAAATCAAATTCAAAATTGATTAGGTTCATTTTCCCCATCTTTCCAGCAATAGTCATGGCGTCAATTAATCCAATTTGCTCAGGTAACATATTTAATACAAGAATACCAGCTAAAATCATTCCACCCATCATCACGGCCATTTGCTGTTTTTGGGTTTGGGTTACAGCTTTTGTGCCTCCAGACACAGTGTAGATAATCACCAGCACACCGATAAAAATATTAGTTAAAGTGAGGTTCCAGTGTAATAAAGTAGATAAAATTATAGCAGGTGCATAAATGGTTATACCAGCAGCTAAACCTCTTTGAACTAAAAATAAAAGAGCAGCAAGAGTTCTTGTTTTTAAATCAAATCTTGACTCTAAGTATTCATAGGCTGTATATACTTTAAGCCGATAAAATATGGGGACAAATGTGATACAAAGAATGACCATAGCAATGGGGAGACCCAAATAGAACTGCAAAAACCGCATACCGTCCGTATAAGCCTGTCCAGGAGTAGAAAGAAAAGTGATGGCGCTAGCTTGGGTGGCCATTATAGAAATGCCAATCCCCCACCACTTTGCATCATTATTTCCTTTTAAAAACGAAGATAAATCCTTAGATCCTCTTGTTTTCCACACACCATATCCCACGATAGTAAGAAGTGTGCCAATTAAAATAAACCAATCTAGACTACTCATGAGAAAGCTAAAGTCAGTGTATACAGCAAAACAACTGTAAAGAACAAGAATACCAAAAGCAAAAAGTACCACCCTTTCCAGCTTTTAAAAACAGGAGGTCTTTCAGAGTCATTCATGAGAAAGAGAAATTAAATTAACTAATAATTTATAAGCACCACTAACCCCAGCAGGTAACTCTCTAAAAAAAGAAATCCCAGTGTATACATAGTTTCCTCTTCCGTAAGGAGCAATTAATAGCCCTCCTTTTTTGGGCTGCTCCCCCGAGTCAGACCAACTTAAGATGGGCTGGTATTCTTTGCTCCATCCATCTGGAAAATACAATCCACGTTCTTGAACCCAGTCGTCAAAATCAGATTTGGTCATTTTATTAGGCTGATTAAGTACAACGTGATCAGGCTGAAGAAACTTGACTGGGGCATCTTCTTGGGTTACACGATCTCTTGAAATTTTCAACGGATAGGGGAAAAAAGACTTTGTTTTTAGTCTGTAACTTGTGTTATACTGTACAATTAAGTTTCCTCCTTGTTTTACAAATCGGAGTAGCATTGGAGTTAATTGAGATGCCTTTTCATTTACGTTAAAAAAGCGAACTCCCGTTAAAATCACATCATAGGATGACAGCGTAGCTTCATCCAGCTTTTCTGGATCAAGAAAATCTAATTCATACCCTAAATTCAACAACGCGTCTCCAACTTTATCTCCTGCTCCCATCAGGTATCCTACTTTCTTGTATGGGATATTCAAATCAAGTGAAACGAGCTTCATTTTAGCATCTGGAAACCACAATTGAGACGAAATATGATCATACGCTATAGGGTTAAACCCCTTAGCTAATCTACCATTTATATACACTTCTGCAAAACCAGTTTCGGCATCAGATTCTGGGGTTATTTCAAAAATGATTTTCTGTTCTTCATCCGCTAATTTAAATTGGAATAAATTGGATCCCGTCACATTCCAGCCTCTGGGTGTTTTGAGTTTAATTGACCCTGATTGATTTTTAGAATGAGATCTTAAATTGATTGTTACTTTTTGTTTTTTTAAAGGGGTAAAAATTTTAACATCTTGATCCAAGTTAGCTGTAACTTTAGGAGTAACCACCCAATTCTTTTTTTGTTCTCCTTTTACAGGGTCGTTCCATTTAAAAATCAATGGTCTTAAATACGAAATCATCACTTCATCTACTTCAAAGGTTAGTTTAAAGTGAGCGGATGGCAATGATTCTGGTTGCCCGATTAATAGCTGGTCGTCTACTACTGAGCCACCTAGGTTAGAGGGATTGACTAACCAATAGGGTTGACTAATTTTGGTTGTCTTCGATATTACCCATTTGTTCTTAATATTTATGACTTGATTAAAAGGTAGTTCTTCATTGTAGTTTTTAGAATAATCTGTCTCGAGGATTTCTAAATTTCTAAATTTTACAACTTGAGTACTTCTATTGATTATTTCAATATTAAAAGAACACGTATCTCCTTTTGTCTTGCTTGACGACAACGTAGAAACTTCTGCAAATAAACCAAGGCATTGTCTCAGAACTTCATCGATTTGAGTCATCTTTTTTTCTTTCCAAAAGTCATCATTTAATTTACTGATCATAGACCTCAACTCTAAGAGAGTACGCACACTATTTGCTGGGTTATCATGATCAAATTGATTAATAAGTTCATTTAACTTCAGTTGAAGTTTCGAACCAGATTGTATTCTGTTCCAAGAAAAATCAATTCCTTCGAACAAACTTTTTTCAGCCGAAACCCCTTTTAGGTGTTCAAAATATTCCACGTATTCCCCTCTTTTACCTGTTGACCCAAACCCTTGGGATTTATGCATCGTCCTGCTTTTAGCAGCCATTTCCAAATAGGATTCGCCCAGTAAATTATTGTATCCCCCAATGTCTTCCGCTACTACTCCCTCATCATCTTCAGAAATGTTATCATTCCACCACCTCCCCGTATTAACCACAACTCTCTTTGGTTGCCAAGGTTGCACGTATTGCAATTGTTCTGGATACATTTTAGGGTCGCCCGCTATTTCATACGCTTCCATAGCCAATATGGCAGAAGTAGTGTGATGTCCGTGGCCGCCTTTTGAATTAGGTGGAAAGCGGCATACCACAATATCGGGTCTAAATTTTCGCATCACCCAAACCACGTCCGACAATATTTTATCCTTATCCCAAATTTGAAGTGTTTCCCTTGGATTTTTGGAATAACCAAAGTCATTGGCTCTAGTAAAAAATTGTTCTCCCCCATCAACTGATCTTGCTGAAAGTAATTCTTGCGTTCTAAGAATACCTAATTCTTCTCTAATTTCTGTACCAATGAGATTTTGCCCTCCATCTCCTCTTGTAAGAGAAAGATAACCAGTATGCATTTTCTTTTCGTTTGCACAATAACTTATAAAACGGGTATTTTCATCATCTGGGTGAGCCGCTAAGTAAAGAACATTTCCAAGGGTATTTAACTTTTGTATTTCGTGTAAAATTCTGCTACTATTCCACTGTTGGGCCTGAAACAGCTGTATTAATATTATGAATAAAATGGTTGTTAGAATTCTCATTATCTAATTTGTAGATAAATTTATTCGATTTTTAGAAACTGTGAAGTTCATGTCTACACCTAATGGCATTGTCCAATTTTCGTTTTCATGACCACCAGGAAAATTGAAGGCCACAGGGAATTCAAATTCTTGAACCTTTTCCAATACCATTTCTTCTACACTTAGTCCAAATGGAGTTTTGTTATCTTTCATTTTAGTAAAATGACCTAAAATCAATCCTCCAATGTGATGAAATACACCCGCAAATTTCAATTGCCACAATAGACGATCAATAGCATAGTAGTATTCATCTATGTCTTCAATAAATAGGATGTTTCCTTCAAAATCAGGTTGATAATTGGTGCCTAAAGTGGCACAAAGTACCGTAAGATTTCCTCCTACTATTTTACCCTTAATTTGACCATACTTGTTGTGCTTGTTTTCTTTCCATTCATATTGTAAGCCTCCATAAAACAAGAAATCACTAAGCGATTTCATACTCTTTGAGGTATTGTCAGGAATATTGATAGGCATGGTAGCATGAATAGATGCTGTATTCAATATAATATTAGAAAAACAGTGCATAAAGGTGATATCCGAAAACCCTATGATCCATTTTGGTTTTTCTAAAAATCTTGAAGGATTAATGTCTTCTAATAACCTAACGGAACCATAACCTCCACGGTAACACCAAATAACCTTAGCTGTTGGGTGATCGAATGCCCATTGCAGATCGTGCTTTCTTTCACTATCAGTACCTGCAAAAATACCCTCCTCTTTTAATATATGTTCACCTCTTAACGGAACTAAATCCTGTTTTTTTAGCCATTCTTCTGTTATCTCTAATGCAGAAAGGTCCACTTTTCTAGATGGTGCTATCAGAATAACCTCATCTCCTTTATTTATTTTACTTGGAATGATCATTTCACACGAAGTGTTGATGTTAAAAATAGCATATTAAGTTATATTTAACGCCTGAATTTTTGATAATGCCCTCTTCAAAAAGACATATGATCACCGCAGCCCTGCCTTATGCTAATGGCCCATTGCATCTCGGCCACTTGGCAGGAGTTTATATTTCAGCGGATGTCTATGCGCGTTTTTTAAAATCAAATGGTGAAGATGTTGCCTTTATTTGTGGTTCTGATGAACACGGAGCAGCCATTACTCTTAGAGCTAAAAAAGAAGGAAAAACACCGAAGGAAATTGTAGACGTATACCACCAAAGCAATAAAGAAGTATTTAAGCAACTAGGCATTAGCTTTGATTATTATGACCGTACTTCATCCGAACATCATCACAAAACAGCCCAAGAGTTATTCCTAGAATTAGAAAAAAAAGGAGCATTTATCAAAAAAGAATCAGAACAGTATTTTGATAAAGAATTTAATCAATTTTTAGCAGATCGTTACATTACAGGTAGATGCCCTAAATGTGGTGCGGAGGATGCCTATGGAGATCAATGTGAAAAATGTGGAAGTGCACTGAGCCCAACCGAACTTATTAATCCTGTATCCACTTTAAGTGGAAAAACACCTGAGCTTAAAAAAACCACACATTGGTATATGCCGCTTGACCGACATGAAAAATGGCTAAGCGAATGGATGCAAAAAGGAATTTACAAAGGAGAACAAGTGCATCATGTAAATGATTGGAAAAACCAAGTAGTTGGTCAGTGTATGAGTTGGATCAATGGTGGATTACAGCCACGTGCCATTACTCGTGACTTAGACTGGGGAGTGGAAGTTCCTATGAAAGATGCAGAAGGTAAAGTACTTTATGTTTGGTTTGATGCCCCTATTGGATATATTTCTGCCACTAAAAAATGGGCTTCAGAAAATGAAAAAAACTGGGAAGACTACTGGAAAAATAACAACACTAATTTAGTTCACTTTTTGGCTAAAGATAATATCGTATTTCACACGATCATTTTTCCAGTCATACTGGCTGAACTAGGAGATTATATTCTACCAAAAAATGTACCCGCAAATGAGTTTTTAAATCTAGAAGGACAAAAATTAAGTACTTCTAGAAACTGGGCAGTTTGGGGGAAAGATTATTTACAGGATTTCCCTGGACAAGAAGATGTGCTGAGATACGTACTTTGCGCTATTTCTCCAGAAAATAAGGATAGCGACTTTTCTTGGAAAGACTTTCAAGCCAGAAATAATAATGAGCTAGGTGCCATATTTGGAAATTTCGTGAACCGAACACTCGTTCTAACCCAAAAATATTACGAAGGAGTAGTACCAGATAAAAATGAACTTTCTGATTTAGATCATGAAATCATAGAAGTAATATCGAAAACTCCAGAACAAGTTTCTCGTGCTATTCGATCGTTTCGATTTAGAGATGCCTTAAGTGAAGCCATGAAATTAGCAAGAGCAGGCAATAAATACTTAGCAGATAGTGAACCATGGAAATTGGTCAAAACAGACCCGGAAAGGGTTAAAACCATCATGAATATTGCCATGCAAATTACAGCAAACTTGGCTGTTATTTTTGAACCCTTTATGCCCAATAAGTCTGCCGATTTAGCTGCTATGCTTAACATTCCGTTACTAAGATGGAATGACGCAGGTAAAAGTGACTTAGTCATAAGTGGACATCAAATTAACAAACCACAAATACTATTTAAAAAGATTGAAGATGCTCAAATAGATGAGCAAATTACCAAATTAAAAGAAGCTTCTAAAAAACCATCTAAATTCCCTCCTATGAAAGATGAAATTACATTTGACGAGTTCATGAAAATGGATATTCGTGTAGGTACCATTACCGCTGCAGAAAAAGTAGAAAAGGCAGATAAATTATTAAAACTTACGGTAGATACAGGAATTGACACCAGAACCGTAGTTTCAGGTATTGCTGAACATTATAATCCAGACGATATTGTAGGGCAAAAAGTGAGTGTATTGTTAAATTTAGCTCCACGAAAGATCAGAGGAGTTGAATCTCAAGGGATGATTTTAATGGCCGAAACAACGGAAGGTGAATTGGCTTTTGTGTCTCCAACTAAAGATTTAGAGGCCGGTAATACCATTAGATAATTACAACATTACTGCTCCCATAGTTCAACAGGATAGAATAACCGCCTCCTAAGCAGTAGATCTGAGTTCGAGTCTCGGTGGGAGTACTAATTAAAAGGTTTACGAGAGTAACTTAGTTAAGAAAGCAAAGGGAAGTTGGAATTTAAATTAACCAATAGATTCCATAATAAAGATTAAGGGACAGTAAAGTTTATTGTTTGTCCATTTACACTTTCTGAAAATACTCTTTCTTCTTGCAAAACACCATCTACAAAAAACCCAACAATAACTTCAAAATCACACTGTATGGAATCCTGTAGTGAATTGGGGCCAATGGAATCGCATATTGCACCCATAGTTAAAGAAATGTTATTCCCTGTTTTTACTTCTTCAGGATGGGATTCACGATAGGTGGACCAACTTGTACCGACTGGAATGGGGAGAGTAGGCCATGCGCCAGCATCGCCATAACCAAACATAGGCCACGATAAATTACCAGAAGTCCAAACTCTGATAATATTCGTATTGTGCGTCATTATAAAATCAAAATGTATTTGCCTTTTCTTACTGCAGCTAACGAGCAGAAACACAGCAAATACCAAAGCAATTAATTTTTTCATCTTAAAAGATTGATACTAGTTTTAAAATTAATGACAACCACATTATAATATAAATACCCAGTGATGATATAGAGTATTATTCCCTACATTAAGCTGTTTCCAACCACAATAAATTTTTGAATTAATCAAAATTAAACCCTAACGAAAATTGGATGTTTGGTAAAACTTTTGCGGCTACAGGACTGTTAGTTATACTCTCAATTGTACTAATATCGGGGCCGGAAATAATTGGACCGGGGCCATATAGTAGACCAAAATCAGCACCAAAAACAAATCCTTTTTTTGTTTGTTGACCAAGACCTAAACCAAAATACCCACTTGGTGGATTATTGTATAATACTGTATATTCGCCTCCCCCATTAAGTTCTGTAAGTGTATTTTCAATGGACCCAATTGCCATTCCGAAATTAACTCTGATCCATTCCATTTCCTTGAACGGTCTGTGATTAACAAAAACACCCATCCAAGAACTTTCAGAGCTCATTTCATATGCATTTATGTTATTGATTTTTGGTTTAATTAATGAATTAGATTCTGGCAAGCCACCAAGAGATACAACTAAACTAGTTTTTTTAGTTTTATTGTATGACATACTTAAAGAAATTCCAAAAGGGCTTAAAGCCCCTGAAATACCATATTCAGCAAAATCTTTTTCCTGTCCATAATTTACTTTAACCAATACTACCGATAAAATAATAATAATAATTTTTTTCATTTTCATTTTTTTTAAGTTATTCTCAATCCCATTAGACAAACATCATCAATTTGTTCATTATCACCTTTCCAAGAGATAAATTCATTCTTTATGAAATTTAATTGCTGATTTTCATCCTCCTTACTTATTCTGACAAGAAGTTTTTTAAGTCTAGATAACATGTATTTTTTATTTTTTTCTCCTCCAAATTGATCTTGATATCCATCTGAAAATATATATACCATATCATTTGTTTTTAATTTAACATTTTGTTTAGAAAATGGAATTTTCTTTCCTGAATGTAAACCAACAGGCTGATGGTCACCTTTAAAAATAGTTAATTCCTCATTTCTTACAAGAATTAAACTATTATTCGCAGACGAAAACTCTATTTCTTTATTTATCAAATTTAATTTTACTAACGTCATATCCATTCCATCTCTCTGATTATTTGATTCCTCCTGGTGTAAGTTTTTAATAATTTGATTTCTCATTTCATTAAGAATCTTATCTGTTTCTTTAAATTTCATTTCGACAATAATTTCATTTAATAGAGTTGTTCCAATCATACTCATCAGAGCTCCTGGAACTCCGTGTCCTGTACAATCACTGACTGAAAAAAATACATTTGATTCATCTTTATGTGCCCAGTAAAAATCTCCAGAAACAATATCTTTAGGTTGGTAAAAAATAAAACTTTTGGGTAAAGTTTCTTTAAGATAATCCTCTGAAACCAACATGGCTTCTTGAATTTTCTTGGCGTAATTTATACTATCATTAATTTCCTTTTGTTTGGATTTAGCTATTTTTTCGTTGAGGAAATCTGACCTTTTTAAAATTTCATTTGAGAATTTAAAATATATAAGCAAGCCAAATGGCATGATAAACTGGTATATCAAGTGGCCAGGATCTATATTTTCCTTATGAAATAGCATAATTGCCATTGGGA
The DNA here is from genome assembly GCA_902536695.1 of uncultured Bacteroidota bacterium. Classification (GTDB taxonomy): domain Bacteria; phylum Bacteroidota; class Bacteroidia; order Flavobacteriales_D; family Parvicellaceae. The sequence continues at coordinate 10,707 of CACAYQ010000018.1, forward strand.
TTGATGTTGCAATACTTGCTACAACACTTTCAATGAAAGCAAATGGATAAATCGTAAAGGAAAATAGTATTGAAGAAGTTATAACTCCCTCGCCTGCAGGGAAAGGCTCAGGAGAAAAATAATATAAATATGCACCTGCGTTCATAAAACCCACCCAGGTAATAAAAAAATATTTTTCATAAAATTTTTTCTTAAAGTCCTCTGAGGATAAAAACATAATCCAAAAAAGGACTTGAGCGAATAAATGCCATAAAATATAGAAGAGATCAAAACCTGTTGTAAGGATGTCATCTATAATTACGAATAAGCCGATGAAGTATACTATAATAAGAAGCCTAAAATTAAATTTTTTAGATTTTTCATTAGCATAACTTTTATAATCCTGCTCTAAATCTACGTCTTTGAACTTACAGAAAAATCTATCTATTATTTTTTTATTTAGTTCCATTATCTTTAGTAAAGATATTTAAAGAAGATAAATTAATGTTGAAAATAAATAATTTGATCTGACAGAATTTTACAATTTGATAATATTTCCGTTGTAAAATTGGGCACTATATATTTTAACTAGCCTGTGTCGAACATACTTTTGCCAATTACTTTTATAATTACTCATATATTATGTTTAAAGAATATCCATTAGAGAACAAATTACCTTTTGAAGATGGGGTCTTTATAGCATATTACAGAAACATACTATTAAGAAATGTAGCGTTTTGTGAAATTAATAATGCTGAAGACTTGGTTAAGTGTACCCAGTTAACAAACAAGTTTATTCTAAATGCACTTAATGCTGCATTTGGTATTCATACTGGTCAAATAAGAACTGATGATGTATTAAAAAATATAGATTTAGAAGAGGATGAAGAGAATGCATTTAACTTTCTTTACATAGTGTACAGAGAGCTCTTCAGAAAAAGTAATCCAATATCTAATACACTCTTAACTAAAGTTAGATTATATGAGTTTAAAGAACCAGAAAAAACTGTATTTTTTGACTTCGATTGTAAGCTGGCTTGGGATTATTTATTGAGCTATTTTGCTCAAGAGAAGTTTACTACAAACCTCTTTGCAATAATGTGGTTTAGATATAAAAAATCTTTGATCAAATGTAAGGCAAATGAATATGAAGATTTTGTTTACAATCTGTATTTAAGGGATTTAAATAATAAGATAGTCCTAACGAGAAAAAAACCTGAGAAAGATGTGTATTCAGCAATTTTAAAAAGAGCTGAAAAAGGTTATTTTAAGAAAGAAATATTTGATTAAATTTTTTGATTTCTTTTATTAATGTTAAAACATGAAAAGATAATTTCTCATATAATTTAATTATAACCAGAAACTTTATCATACAACGTTTTAGCCCCAACAAGATATTTGTAATGGTTATCAGACCTTTTTACAGAGATCCTGTTTCCGTCAAAATTTATTTTAATTAATCCATTAAAGGATTCGTCACCATACATGTTTTTTCCTAATAAGATAAAATTGGAGTCAATTATCTCAACGGTCAAATTATGTTTTTTCAAATTATTAAATGTTAGAGAACTATCATCGGCATTTATTTCAATAATATTAGTGCCTGACTTCCAAAACCCATTTAGTTGAACTAATTCTTCAACCGGTTTAAAATCTTTACTGTCCTGGCAAGAAAATAATGATATTGCTATTAATAAAGTGCTAATTTTCCTCATTTTGTTTTTCTAATTTCTTACTAATTGTTACTAGTGAAAACATTATAAATGCAACCAAAGTGTGTAAAAAACTAAATGCAATCGCATCCAAAAATTTAAAGCTTCCATACATCGAAATAAATGCAAATAACCCAACAGCCACCAAATTTAAGCCAGCTACAATATATCCATAAGCAAGTCTCACTTTTTCTTTACTCCAAAATTTTCTAAGAAGTAAAAAAGTTATAATCCAAAATACAATTTCGTACAAGTATTGTGGATTTAAGTATTCTAAATAAATCATGTAGTAAACTACATCACTAAAATGAGAATATAAAATTTGTTTATTTAAAGTGCTTTTATGGGCCTTAAAAGCTAGTCATTTAAGAAAATTAAACATCACTTATATAAACATAATTTATGTGGTAAATGTCATTTATTATTGACCTATAGGTTGAGGATTAAAATAAGTTATTTCATTTGATTTTACTTCGCATTCGATTTCAATCGGATTACAACAATTTTCACAATCCTCTATGTACAATTGTTTTTCAACTGAGGTGTCAATTAACATGGATATATTTTGCCAACAATGAGGACAGATAAAAAATTTTTCAACCATTTTAAAATGTTCTAGTAATATCGCTATCAACACATATTATAAAATTTGCACGTTTCATATTTTCTTTACTTAATTTTTGGACATTTTCTTGATAAACTGTTGATATCGTCATGTATTTTAATGTACTATTCGCATTCATTAAATACCAGAGTATTCCTTGACGGAAATCTGAATGATAGGAGCCATTAATATGTAAGAATTTATCGCCCTCAGAATAATTTTGTAAAATAAAATGAGCCATTGTCGCATCTTTAACTGCCTGAGCCTTAACAATGTCAGGTGATGCATGATCACCCATCATGTCTAGCATATTTTTATATTGAGACAACTCGATATCAAAATCAATAGGTAAAGGGGCAATAAATTTTTTCTCAAAATCACTTAAATTGTCTAACGCTTGGAATCCTCCGTTTTTAAATACCTTACTAGCATATTTTCTTGGAATATTTGTAGCTACAACAGGTAAGTTATTTTTTTTTGCATATTCTACTATAGGTGAATAATCAGTTTTATAGTTAGACCAAAGTCTACCCATAGAGTCTAATGTATTAAAGTTAAGAGCCCCAGAGAGGTAGTCATTGATTAGCTGTTGATTATCTGATTCAAACATTTCTGCCCCAATAATCAAATTTTCACTTTTATTCAAATCCTTTATAATTTCTAATTCTAGCCAATGTGAAATCGGATTATCATGAAATTCACCAAAGAGAATAATATCAGCTTTTAGAACTTGTTTTTTTAAAGCTTTATAACTTACTTTTTTGCCTTTTATATCAAATAATCTGTAGGCTAATTTATTTTGTGAAAATAAACTTATAGATATAAAAAGTGGAAAAAAAAGTGGTATGATTTTTTTCATAAATTAAATTTAAAAGTGTTCTTTTTATTGAAAACAACCATTTTGAGTTGCACACTTAAGAAAACCATCTGTGACTGCCAAAATAGTTTCTTGGTACTTTTTTCTTATTGTCGCAAAAATATTTAAAACCACCTAATACAGAATTTAAATAAGTTGTCATTCTTGGTTTTACAAATAGATAGTACGGAATATAGGAGGACAGTTGAGATAATTTAGCTAAAATAAAAGGATGTACTGTAATAGTCAATTTGGATTTATTTTCCGCAATCTTATCTATTTCCCAAATAACATAAGACTGAGGACCATTTTCTTCTCCGATAAGTAGGGTATATCCCTTATTTTCTTCCCAAGTTTTAAATTTTCTGATATATAATCTTCCATTTAAATAAAGTAACTTATCAATATGATTAGTTTCATCCCAAACAATTACTTCGTTTTTTCTACAAAAAGGATGTGAGTCATTTAGATTTCCTGGTGCACTTATTAGCTTCCACAATTCGGTAACGTCTAAATTGAAATGCTTAGAGCATTTCACAGGTAATACTTTCTTAAGTTTATTTATGATGTACTTTTCCTTTAAAACCTGTTTATCTTGAATATCTTTAGACATATTTTTTGTTTAAATTTCAATTAAATCGAGGAGCTTGGTGTTCATATTTTATTAATGAAACTAAAAATACGATTTATGTCTTTTATTGTCAATGTCCCTCAAATGCTTTTTAAATAATGAAAAAAATATATGCGATATTTTTTATTTTAAAACACTTTTTAGCAATAACTTAAATCTTTATATCTAACAATAAATGGTAAAAATTTGAAACCAAAATCTGAACCAATAAAATAATATGATGAAAAACCTATTACAGTTGATTTTATGTCTTACTCTAATTACTTCTTATTCATGTTCAAAATCACAAACTATGCAGTGTACTGAGGATAATTATATTAAATCTAATTTCATTAATGATAGTAATAAAATGACTAATAAACAGCGAAATATAATTAGTGTATTCACCAAAGATGATTGGAACAAAAAGTATCAAAACACAAATTTTAGTTACCAAGAAATATTCACAGATTTTTTTTATTGTAATATTTGTTGCAATTCGTCAAGTAATAAAATTATATCCTACAGTGGTATGGAGTACTTATTTGATAATTCATTAAGTATTAGTACGTTTTCGGAAGAATTGATAAATTTAATTGGATCCATGTCAATAGGTAGTAAAGAGAATGAAAAACTTAGAGACACTCTCGGTATGGGAAAATAATTTCTTTCCAAATCCACATTAGCTTTTTATAAATTAAAAAACATAGCCAAAACCAATAAAATCTTAAGGTTCAATAGATTGAGAAGATGGGATAATATCTTGTAGCTAATCAATAGGACACGTAGAATATCCAAATAGCTTATAAATCATGCAAACACCAGAAGCTGCATTAAATATTAAAATACCACCTATGGTTAAAAGGACATAACTAAATGAGTAACCATGAGTAAAAAATGGTATACATAAAAGCACTCCAATTATGAATCTTATTATTCTTTCTTTATTACTTTGATTTACTTTAAAGAGTGAATTCATTTAATTATAATATTTTAAATATGAAATTTACTAAAAAAATGCTAAGGATAACATGTAAAATAAAAGCATCTTTAACGGAGAATAAACTTTTCTAATTCCGATTTTATATTTTGATTTAGGGTAAACTTATCTCCGGATATATAATTAACCATGACCACTACACTTGTCGCATCTGCAACCAAAGTATCTCCTGATTTTTTTGAAAATAAAGCTTGATTTAACTTAAAAGAAGTATTACCAATTTGACTTACATTGGTATGTATAGTAACTTCATCTGGGTACGTAAGTGGAAGTTTGTAATTGATATTAAAATTAGCCAATATGGGACCTACTCCATTTCCGTCTAAAATTTCCTTCATGTTAATTCCCTTTTCACCCCATATTTCTCTAAACAAGGAAATTCGAGCTGTTTCACACCATCTTATGTACATTACATTATTGACATGATTAAAGGCATCCATCTCACCCCATTGAACTGATATTTTTGTAACAGATACTTTATTTTTTTTAATCATTATAATTTTAATATCCAGTTAATAAATTCATCTGACCATCTATCTAAAGGTAGTCCTTTCTTATTCATTCCATACCCATGCCCCCCCTTTTCATAGATTAATAACTTAACTTCTTCATTTGATCTTGCCCATAATTCAGACAATTCCATTGTGACAGGGTATAAGCCTAACGGATCGTCTTTTGAACAGCTTAGGAACAAAGGAGTATTTTTAGGAGGTGATGTGGATTTAGTTATCCAATTACCCGTGTACACAGCCGCTAAGAAATTTGGCTTATGCGTAATACTAGAGCTTAAAACGGTTTCAACTGCTAAAGAGCCGCCCGCTGAAAAACCAATTAATCCAATGTCATTAGGATTAATCTGCAAGTCTTCACTTTTTTTCCTTAAATGATATATAATTCGCTGTAAATCTAAAGAAGCAGTAGACAATAACTTCTCTCTCGAAACTGTATATTCCTTATTTAAATGTTTTTGAGCGATTGGATGAGTTTTGTAGTAAAAAACAAATGAATTTATACCGTGATGAGCGAGCTTTTCAGCTAATTCTCTACCTTCTTGATTCATAGCTAAAAATTTAAATCCTCCTCCTGGGCATATTATAACCGATTTTTTAGTATTACTGTTTTTTGCTTTGTAAAAATAGACTCTTGGACATGACACATTGTATAGACGGTCATTATTATCCCAAGTATTGGTATCTAAAAATTCTTGAAAATGGCTTTGGTTACAATGTTTAAAATCAATGTTCATTTTGATTTGCGCAATGGAAAAGCCGCATGATAAAAACAACATGAAGTATATAATTACACATCTCATCACTATGAAATTAGTGATTTTAATAATTCAAACTATATTCTACTTTTGCAGCATGAAAAAACTACTTACCGTAAAATTAAGCTGGATGGTGATTTTATTATCATCCTATTTCCATGCAAACAGTCAATGTCAAACAGGAGATTGTGAAAATGGATATGGTGTGTACACAATGAGCTGGGGTGATAAATATCATGGTGGATGGAAAGATGGAGTGATGCATGGGCAAGGCAAATATTACTTTGCCAACGGAGATCAATACATGGGTACGTTTAAAAATGGCTTAAGAAATGGTCAAGGATTGTATGTTAAAACCAATGGGAGTGAATTGATTGGCTTATGGGAAAATAATCAATTTTTGGGAGAAGAAATCAAGAACAAAATGTATTGTGAAAGCGGAAATTGTGACAATGGGAATGGAATTAGTAAAAGTGAAAAAGGAGACTCTTACGAAGGTTCATTTTTAAATGGAAAATACCATGGAAAAGGAGTTTTTGTGGCTCAAAATGGAGAAACATATGATGGTGAGTACGTGAATGGAGAACCTCATGGTTATGGAATTTATACCTATCCATTTGGTCAGCATTATGAAGGGCAATGGTTACATGGAATAGAAAATGGTAAAGGGAAATATATTTGGGACAGTGGGTACAGTTATGAAGGTGATTTTGTCAATGGATTAAGACATGGAAAAGGTGTTTTCTTATGGAAAAATGGAGACAAATACAATGGAGAATACCAATTTGATAAAGCCAACGGTCAAGGAATTATGTCCTATTCAAACGGAAATAAATATATTGGAGAGTGGAAAAACGGAAAAAAAAGTGGGCAGGGTGTTATGATTTATGAAAATGGAGATTTATATGACGGTGGTTGGAAACAAGGAAAACGAAATGGTCAAGGTACTTTAACCTTAAAAAACGGAGATATTAGTCATAAAGGAGAGTGGAAGGAAGGAGAACCCAAAAACTAATTAAAAACTACGTCCTATACCAATGGAAACTGGCGTAAATACGGTATTCGTGTTTTTAATGGTAAAGTAGGACTCAGAGCTCAAAGTAGTCGGAATTATAATACACATTCTGAAAAACACTTTCTTTGACTTTAAAGGCTGAATTCGATAACCAAAAATTGGATAAAGACATACCTGGTAAGTGGGGTCCTTTAAATTTAAAAATATAGTAGAACCGACACCTACTTCAAACATATGATTACGCTTTCCAATAGCAAATGTTAGGTTAGCAGGAATGGAAATAAAATTACCATAGACGCTGTCGTTATACCATTGTTTACTATAGCCTAGTCCAATCTTTTGAATCATGAGTAAATCAAATGACATCAATCTTAATTTCTCTTGATTAATAGACCCTATTCCTCCATCTCCACCAATACCAATAAATATATTTTTAATGGGTCTTTGATTGAAAAACTTGATGTCCTGGGCCATTAAGCACTGTAACAAGCAGAAGTGAATGAATAAAAAATACAATAATCTATTAATCATAAACTAAATTTGACTTTTCTAATTTAACGAAGAAAAATAAATCAGTTTCCATTAGTTTGTCTTAATTCATGGAATCATAAATTATGAATTGATTTTTTGCCCTATTTAAATTATGAAATGGATGGTTGACGGCATAGTAAACATCTCCTTTTAAAAAGTCTGTTAAAAAACGAATACTTTGCATTAATGTAATGGCTTTCCCAGCAAAAAATAAGTGGTTTTTTTCTAAATCGGTAAGCTGAGTGTGTTGTAATATAGAATCGACTATGGTTTCTACCGTTTCAGGGTCAGCTTTGATCCGATCAAAGTCGGTTGACTCCTCTCCTAGCTTGTTGGAATAAGTACGAATCATGTCCCCAACATCCGAAAGGATGGAACCCGGCATTAATGTATCTAAGTCAATTAATGCTTTTACGTTAAAATCTTCGTCAAAGAGAAAGTTGCTAATCTTAGTATCAAAGTGGACTACTCGATTAGGAAGTTGACGCACTACCTCATCAAAATAAACCAATTCATCTAAAGCAGATTTAATATGATTGATCTCTTGAATTGCTTGTGATTTTCTTTCAGAACTGCAATGATTAAGGGCTTTATGAAATTCATCTATATAATATTTACCATGATGAAAATGAGGAATGGTAAAATGTAAATCTTGAACAGGAAACTGATCTAAAATGCGATAAAAATCTGCTATACAAACCGTAGCATTAGAAACCATTTTTTTGTTCTTAATCTCATTATAGGATGTAGCATTAATATATGGTAATAATCTCCACAATTTATCAAAGAAGAATTTATACGTAAAATGTATAGGGGTTGGAAAGGCGTAGTTAAATTCGTGTTCCTTAAGCCATATAGAGACCCTTTTAATATTTTCAAGAGCAAGTTCTGGTTCGTTGAATACCTTTTGATTAATCTCTTGCAATATATAGATGCCCTGAGATGTGTCTAATTTGTATGTTTTATTGATTAATCCATTATTTACAACGCTGTAATCAATTACTTGGGCAGCATCAAAGTAGTTAGAAAAAACATGTTGAGCTATACTTAACTCCACAAGTTACTTGGGTAAATACCGTTTAAAATATGGGAATTTATAGTATCTACAGCCATTTGCTTATCCTCCTTGTATGTAACGCCAAACCAATTATCCTCTGTAGGTATGACATTAAAAACAGAATCCTTAGCCTGTATTAACTGAGTGACAATGTCTGGAATATAGTATTCTGCAGTAGGATTAGATGAGTTATTTTTCATGAATTGAAATAATCCATCTTCGATATGCTTAAATATGGATGGATGAAATCCCCAGTAGTTCATGGATACACTAGATAATGGATCTTCTTCGCCTTCAGGTTCATCACTTCCTATATTATATTTTACTACTCCATTTTTCATGGCCAATTTAATTCGTTCATTGACTTCTACCAAATTATTTTCTTCATCTACTTTGCAAACTCCTCGGTTAACGGTGCCATGATCAGATAATGTGTTTTTAAGTGTGTACCCAATCATGGACATGCAATTTTCGGTGCATGATTTGATTAAGAAATCTGACATAAGTTGAAATGAATTTGTGCCGTAGTAGTCATCTGCGTTTATAACTGCAAATGGTTCGTTAATCACATCTTTCGCCACTAATACGGCATGTGATGTTCCCCATGGCTTCTCTCTTTGTATTAGGCTTAGTCCTTCAACATCTACATTTACAGGCTGAAAAACATATTCAATTTGAATTCTTTCGGAAAATGGATCAAAACGTTCTCTAAAAGCAACTTCAAATTCTTTTCTAATTACGAATACAATCTTACCAAAACCCGCTTTTATAGCATCATAAATTGAATATTCAATAATAGGTTCTTGGTTGGGTCCAATTCCGTCAATCTGTTTTAAGCCACCATAACGACTCCCCATTCCAGCGGCTAATATTAAAAGTGTGGGTTTCATAGAACGCCACGAATTTATAATAAATATTCAGTGTTTATAAAATTGGAATGATCAGAGTTTAATAAATTATTGAGGATTTGATTATTGTATTCATTATCCTTGGAAGCTACAAAAGTTCGAATGGAAAAAGATCGTAACGCATCAAACACACTTAATGTTCCTACAGCAGAATTTTTTCTTCCTGTAAATGGATATACGTCTGGTCCTCTTTGGCAAGAGCTATTCAAGTTTACTCTACATACTAAGTTGGCTAACGTGTCAATAAGCGATCCCAGCTCTTTTACATCTTGACCAAATAAACTGACTTGTTGACCATATTCAGAATTAGCCATATCATTTAATGGTTGATCAATATGAGAAAAGGAAACTACTGGGATTACAGGACCAAATTGCTCTTCATGAAATAAATCCATGGATTGATCTACTGGGTACATCACAGCAGGATAACAGTAATTTGGAGATAACTCACCCCCTTTTTTGTTCATTATTTTGGCTCCCTTTGAGATGGCGTCATCAACTAGGTTTCTGATGTAAGCTGGTTTATTAGGCTCTGGAAGTGGAGTTAAAAAAGATCCATCTTCCCATGGAAGACCAAATTTAAGTTGATCAACAGCCTCTGAAAATCTTTTCAAAAATTCATCTTTTATGGATTCATGGACGTATAAAATCTTTAAAGCAGTACATCGCTGACCATTGTATGAAAGCGTTCCCGAAATACACTCTTTTACCGCATGATCAAGATCTGCGTCAGGGAGAATAATGGCTGGATTTTTAGCTTCAAGGCCAAGTATAAGTCGTAATCTGTTTTTGTGTGGATGCTCGTCTTGGAGGGCAACAGCAGATGAACTGTGACCAATCAAAGCCAATACATCAACATTACCTGATCTCATAATGGGAGTGGCTATATTCCTGCCTCTACCAAATAATACATTAACTACACCTGGTGGAAAGCAATTTTTAAATGCTTCTAACAATGGAGTAATAAGCAGAACACCCAACTTAGCAGGTTTAAATATGGCTGTATTACCCATTATTAGGGCTGGAATTAATAAACAAAACGTTTCGTTTAGGGGGTAATTGTATGGTCCCAAACACAAAACAACACCTAGCGGGCCCCTTCTAATATGAGCATAAATACCACCTTCCTTGTCAAACTTAGCGCTTTTTCGATCCAACATTTTATAAGCGTTTATGGTATCGTAAATGTATTCTACCGTACGGTCAAATTCCTTGGTTGCATCAGGCTTATTTTTACCTATTTCCCACATTAATAACTCAATAATTTCATCTCTCTTTTCTTTCATTTGACCCGCAAACTTCTCGACACAGGCCATTCTATCTTTCACCTTCATAGTGGGCCACAACCCTTGACCTCTAGCAAATGCTTTAACTGCAGCATTTAATGCCTCGACAGCTATTTCAGATTGCATGTCAGGAACCGAACCTATCAAAGTGGGTTCTACTTTTCCGTCTGTAGATTTTTCTAGTTGAATATTAGAATACACGTTAGCCATCGGTCCATTCCAATCGCTAATTTGCCCATTGATGAGATATGATTTACTAGAAACAAAAGGGGGTTTAACAGTGGTTAAAGTATGCATAATTTTAATTTTGTTCAACGAATTTAGTAAAAAGCTAAACAAAAACCAAATTTAACCAGTAAAAGTAATCTTTATTATCGAAATTAACAGTTGCAATCTTCACATATACAAGACTCACACGCACACTGAGTGCATTTACCTTTTTTACAATTATCGCAGCTACACGAGCATGAATTTTTCATCTTTTTTTCTTTAAATTTAAAAAATAATTTGTTCACTAAACTCTGCGTAAAAAAAGAACAATGAACAATAAACATTTAATTAAAGGTCGGTAAAACCATGAAAAACACTGTTTTTATTATTGCTATATGCTTTATTTTTCCCATACATGTTTTTAGTCAAAATTCAGGAGATACTATAACGGTTCAAACCTTATCATTCTCTGATATAACAAAAAGAAGAGGATGGTATATTTTTCCAAAAGACACTAATCAATACCACAAGATTTTAATGTACTACACTTTAAAATGTGACGCTGCCACAACACAGGATAATTACCCATGTGGAGAGTGGGATTACACTACATTTACTAACCTATTCAAACACAAAAATATCAATACTCCATTATACTATCTAGGAAATTCTACTCCTAACACTATATCTTATTTAAATGAACCTAAATTTGATGTTTACCAACATTATGATTACTCGACAAACATCGCGAGTTCATCAAACGAGGACAGTTGTGTTTTAGGGGCTGGATCGGTGATTTCTAATGCTTTTTTAAATGGCCAAGAAAAAACAGGAAGATCTCAATTCTTAATACTAGCTAATGAATTATTGAATCAAGGAATAACTCCAGGACAGCTAAGTAAGTTTTCATTAGATTTCACTGCTTCTGGGATTCATCTTAAACGTATACATATCAAAGCAAAAACAACGAGTTCAAGTATGCTTAGCGACAGTGTTTTTGACGATTTAAATTTTAGTACAATCTATGAAAAAAACACCCATCAACCATATGCTGGTACACATGTATTCAACCTTATAAATCCCATAAATTGGAACGCTAATGACAATATAATTATTGATATTACCTACGAAACTTCAGCATCAACATCTTCTGTTCTTTATGCGGATACCGTAGGAATTCAAATGGGCCTTACTCAATCGCATAATGGTCATTTTGATTTTAATGATGATGATATTATTGATGTTCCTGCCACAGTTTTTAACGATATTGACAGTGCCATAACCATAAGCTTTTGGTGTTATGGTGATGAAAATAAAATGCCATTTAATAGCTATGTGTTTGAAGGTAGAGATCAAAATGGATATCGGGTTGTTAACTGTCACTTACCCTGGAGCAACAGCAACGTGTACTGGGATGCTGGAAATAACGGGACAGGGTCTTATGACAGAGTAAATCAGACCGCCAATTTTAATGATTTTGCAGGAAAGTGGAATCACTGGGCATTTACAAAAGATGTTCAATCTGGTGAGATGGTAGCTTATCTTAATGGAGAAGTATTTATGTCCGGAACAGCAAAAACTCGATTGATGTCTGGTATTTCATCTTTTAGGATTGGCGGAACGGCTAGTTCGGGTTTTAATGGTGTTTACGATGGTAAAATTGATGAATTTAGAATTTGGAATACGGCCTTAGATCTACAGACGATTAAAAATTGGATGAATCGAAGTATTGTTCAAAGTCATCCCTATTATGCATATCTTAAAGTAGCCTATAATTTTAATGACATTCAGAATCATACCTGCTTAGATTATGGCCCCAATCAATATCACGGCAGCTTGCTTGGTCAACCTGAGTTAGGAATAACAGATCCACAACTTCTTCATTTTAATGTTATTTCCACTTCAATTAGACCAGTTACCCGGCTATACCAAGGTAATTACATTTCTACTCTTGATTCTTCACTTTATTATGACACTGTTTATGGCCCTTCTTTATCTATAGTTGAAACACAGCCATACGTTGACATGAACATAGCTGGGATTTCAAAAACATTATTGGATACTATTTACGGTTTTGAGAATGGTTGGGGATATGAATATAACAGTCAAGGGATGTTAATTGATTCAACTGATTTTGGTAGTAATTTTGAGTTAACTAATCTTTATAAAGAAGAAATCCACCAGCTGCAAAACTACGTTACTCCCTATGGAATAGGTCTAGACTTGGGCCCACATGGATTTCGATGGGTATATGATGTTACCGATTATTCGCCTCTTTTTGTGGACACTTTAGAAATTAGAGCAGGTAACCAACAGGAATTAATTGATTTAAAATTTGTTATGATCAAAGGAATACCCCCTAGAGATGTAATTGATGTGAAAACCATTTGGAGAGGAGACTATGGTCATGCGAATATTGCCAATGATATTTCCCTTCCACCTGTGGATATCCCATTAAACCCAAACGCTAGCGATTATAAAGTTAAAACCAGAACTACAGGACACTGGTTCGGGGGATTCCAAAACTGCGCAGAATTCTGTCCAAAGTTACATCATGTCAAAATTAACGGAGTAAAACAATTTGAATGGTTGAATTGGAAAGAATGTGCCAATAATCCTGTTATTGCACAAGGAGGAACTTGGATTTACGACCGAGCTGGTTGGTGTCCAGGCACCTTTGGAACTACCTACGATCACGAAATAACAGATTTAGTAAATCCTGGTGATACGGTAAATATAGATTATGGAATGCAAGTTACTTCTGGAGGAATGGAGGGAAATTACCGACTTACTGTACAGCTTATTTCCTATGGGGCACATAACTTTCAGAACGATGCCAGCATAGAAGATGTCATCAAACCCAACAAATGGGAGTATTATAACAGATTTAATCCCATGTGTGATCAGCCAGAGATTATACTTAAAAACACAGGGGAACAAACGTTAGAAAACGCAACCATTGAGTATTGGATTTGTGGTGGCCCTCATGAGCAATTTACATGGAACGGAAGTTTGTCGTTTGATGAGTCTGAAAATGTGGTACTGCCTATCCCTGACCAATCTTTTTGGGATCACGCACAATTTTGTAAAAGATTCCATGTGGCCATTACACAAGTTAACGGAACTACCGATGAGTATGAAAAAAATAATTATTACTCCACTACTTTTGAGACCCCTCCAGTATATCCAAATGAAATTTCATTGTGGACAAGAACTAACGGAGCGGGATATGAAACAAGGCTTTTTGTTACGGATGTGGATGGAAATGAAATCTTTTCAAGAATTAATTTTCAAAATAACACCCTATATAAAGATACATTATCATTAGATCCTGGCTGCTACAAAATTGAACTAATAGATACAGATCATGATGGATTAAACTTCTTTGCTAATAATGATGGAGCAGGATATTTTCAAATAAGAAAGCCGA
>CACAYQ010000019.1 GCA_902536695.1 uncultured Bacteroidota bacterium
TTTGGATCAAGAAAACCTTGGAATTTTAGAGCAGACCTTCAGATTGATAGAAACATCACACTAAACTTTGGTGGAGATGACTCAAAAAAGAAATCAGCAAACTTGAATTTATACCTATTGATGACAAATGTATTTAATACACTCAACGTATTAGACGTGTATCGAGCAACTGGAAATGCTGGTGATGACGGATATCTGAACGCCTCAGAATTTCAAAATTCCATTACTGGCCAAAATAGTGAAGCTACTTTTAGATACCTCTACACATTAAAGGCTAACGACCCATATAATTTTGGCATCCCTAGACAAATTAGATTTGGTGCCAAATTGGATTTTTAAATTATTTGAATTAAGATTATGAAGAAGATAGTAGTATTATTTATTGGTGTTTTTTTATTATGTAGTATTTCAACTTATGCCTATGTTGATCCTGCAAACAGAAAATCAAAAAACTCAAATTCATCAATTACGTTAAAAGCAAGTACCTGTACACCTGCTACAGGAAGGAAGTACCTTGAATTTAATAATGTGAAAACATTAATTGAAACGGGTGGTATTATGTGGAGA
The DNA here is from genome assembly GCA_902536695.1 of uncultured Bacteroidota bacterium. GTDB lineage: Bacteria > Bacteroidota > Bacteroidia > Flavobacteriales_D > Parvicellaceae. Next base: position 568 of record CACAYQ010000019.1, read on the forward strand.
AACAGATCCACTGGTGATTCAGATTATGAGGTGCCAAAAGGTTCAGGTGAATATGTAATCTACGCTGGTTCACTTTGGTTAGGTGGAACAGATGCTAATAATCAGTTGAAACTGGCTGCTATGCGTTACAGTGGAAATGATTTTTGGACAGGACCGTTATCATATGATGAGAATCAACCTTTTGATGTTTCTCAAGGACAGTTGGGATATGGCCCTGCAAACATTACCCCACAAGTTTGCCAAGAATATGACGAATTCTATATAACTACTAGAGCAGAAATTGAAACATTTAATGGTTGGTATGAATGTACGTTAGATCCTGAGTGTGATGCTACGTTGGAATATCCTGGATATCAAACACCCAGTAGTATTTTAGAATGGCCTGGAAATTTTAATGAGTTATTAGACAATACAAACACTTACGATCCTAACCTTGCTCCTTTCTTTGACAGAAATGGTGATTTAGTCTACGACCCACTAGATGGAGACTATCCTTGGTATGACCTTACAGGTGAGATAGATTGTAGAACAAGCAGAAGGGTAACACTATATGGTGATTATAATATGTGGTGGGTTTTTAACGATAAGGGAAATATCCATACCAATACAGGAGGCGATGCGATAGGAATGGAAATTAAAGCTCAGGCATTTGCATTTGCAACTAATGATGAAATTAACTCAATGACTTTTTATAACTATGAATTAATCAATAGATCAACTCAGTTATTGACCAATACCTACTTTGCCGTTTGGGCAGATGCAGACATCGGATGTTACGCTGATGATTTTACAGGTTGTGATGTGCAAAGAGGGTTAGGGTACCAATACAATGGTGTGGGTATAGACGGAGGTTGTCAGCAAGCAATAGGTCAAAATCCACCCGCAATTGGAATAGACTTTTTCGAAGGTCCATATCAAGATAATGATGGTAGAGATAATGTACTAGACACGGATGTAGGTGCGGCTTATCAAGATGGGGGTATTCCTTACAAAGGATTAGGAATTGGTTATGGAGATGGTATTGCAGATAATGAGCGATATGGGATGAAGAGGTTTACTTATTTCGATTATACGTTGAATAACGTAGCTATGTCCGATCCGCAAACTGCTCCTGAATATTATGGATTTATGGAAGGGTATTGGAGAGATAATACACCATTTTACTATGGTGGAACTGGCCATCAACAATCATCCCCAGCTCCACTCATAAGAACAAATTATTGTTTCCCTGGTGATAGCGATCCATTTAATTGGGGTACTGTTTCGGCAGGGTCAGGCGTAACGCCTCCACCATTTACAAATTGGGCTGAACAGAGTCCAACAGGTCCTGGAAGTACTGGTAACACTCCTGGGGATAGAAGATTTGTTCAATCTGCAGGTCCATTTACTCTGGAGCCTGGGGCATTAAATAACATTACAATTGGAGTTGTTTATGCTAAGGCAATTTCGACTGATCCTTTTCAATCGGTTGAATTAGTTAGAAAAGCGGATGACAAAGCACAGGCATTATTTGATAACTGTTTCAGAATTTTAAATGGCCCTGATTCTCCAGAGATGTCTATTCAGGAATTAGATAAAGAGTTAATACTTTATTTAAACAAAACGGAAACCATTGAAGCATATGAGGAGGTTGACCCTGTAATTCTTTCTTATGGTTATCCGCCTGAAGATGCTAAATATGAATTCCAGGGATACATGATTTATCAACTTAAAGATGGTTCAGTAGATGCATCACAACTTACTGATCCAAGTTTAGCAAGGCTAATTGCTCAATGTGACGTAAGAGACGATATATCAAGAATCATTAACTTTAATTTTGATAAAGATCTTCTGGCCTCCGTTCCTGAACTAATGGTTGATGGTGAAAATGAAGGTATTAGACATTCATTTAAAGTAACTACGGATGCCTTTGCGCAAGGGGATGTTCGATTAGTTAATCATAAGAAGTATTATTTTATGGTATTATCATATGGACATAACAATTTCAAAACATATGATCCAGCTGATCCATCATCATTAGATGGCCAACAGCTCCCATTCAAAGGCGGCAGAAAGTCTGTTAGTGGAGGTGCAATTAGTGCTTATGTGGGTATTCCTCATATTCCCAATTCTGAAGCAGGTGGTACTATTGTATTAGCTGAATATGGTACGAAACCTCAAATTACAAGAGTAGAAGGGATGGGTAACGGATTAAATATTGTAGATATAACGTCAGAATCTGAACAAGAAATTCTAGAGAAATCTCATGTAAGAGAATTGACCTACGCGTTAAATGGTGCACCAATTGAAGTGAAGGTTGTAGATCCTCTAAATGTGCAACCAGGTGATTACGAATTATACTTTAATCATGTCTCTACACCAAATTACGTTGATCAAGGAAATAAAAAACATTACTTAGATACATGTAATTGGATGTTAACAAGAACTTACAATGGAAACACAGATACGATTGTTTCTAATCAGTCTATTAGAGTTGGTAACGAGGAAATCATCCCTGAATGGGGTATTTCTGTAAATATCGAATTTTATAAATATGTTGGTGAGGATGATAATACTATCCCTTATGATAGACCAGACTTTTTAGAAGCTACCATTGAATTTGCAGATTCTTCTAAGCAGTGGTTATCAGGTATTCCTGATGGTGAGGGTGAGAGTCCTAACAATTGGATTAGATCTGGTACAAGCAGAAACGCTACACAGCAGCCTTATGATGATATAGTTGCGGCTGTTGATGATAATGAGATATTTGAAGGCATCTTAAATGGTACATGGGCTCCGATGAGAGTAGTAGGTACTAATGAGGAACAAAATCCAACCATGATGGATGAATGTCCAGGCACTGCTCTTGGAAATAAACTAAAAAGTGCCCGTGATAATGCTTGGTTAGAGAGAACTCCCTCGGTTGATGTGGTAATTACTGCTGATAAATCAAAGTGGACAAGATGTCCGGTGGTAGAGATGACGGATGAATTAGCCCTTTCTTGGGATGAAAATACGGATAAATCCTTCTGGAAATTAAAACCTTCTATTGATAAAAATGGTAAAGTAGATGGAGATGATGGATATAATGCAGCTGAGGGTGAACTTACATCTGCTACAGGAATGGGTTGGTTCCCAGGATATGCCATTGATTTAACTACTGGAGAAAGATTAAATATGGCTTATGGAGAAGACAGTTGGCTAGGAAATCATGGTGGTAATGACATGATGTGGAATCCATCTGCTGCTGTACAACTGGGTTTTGGTGGATTTGGTTCAGGAACTTATATTGGAGCAGGGAAGCATTTTGTTTATATTTTTAGAAACAGTGAAGATGAAGTTGATGGAAAGTACAGAAGTAATGTTCAAAAAATATCTTCATATGATGCTGGTGAGTCTTTTATGGATAATGGAAGTCTAGTAAGCCCCAACAATGTGGCTAAAATAAAAGATGTTTGGAAATCATGTGTTTGGGTTGGTAATCCAGTATTAAATGGTGAATTGAATACCTCTTGGTATGGCGCTAGCCCATCCGATCCATCTTCATTTATATTGTCTGATGTTAGAATTCGACTACGTGTTGCCTTCAGGTATGAGGGTTTAAATACTCAAGATGCTAATGGTGATAATCAGGTCGATGATCCAGCTGCTAGATACACAGCTAATGCTTCTTCAGGATCAAATAACAATAATCCTTTTTACAAATTTAGTATGGATGATATTGCTGTGGTAACACAAAATGATTCCGCAGCTTTAGACGCTTGCTCATTGATAAATGTAGTACCAAATCCATATTATGCTTATTCTAACTATGAGTTTGATAAATTAGATAATGTAGTTAAGATAGTTAATCTTCCTGATGTGTGTAACGTGAATATTTATACAGTAAATGGTACCCTAGTTAGGTCTTACAAAAAAGATAGCCCTTCTACATCTATAGATTGGGATTTAAAGAATTACAAAAGAATACCAGTTGCGAGTGGTGTGTATTTGATTCATGTTGAGGTGCCAGGTATTTGTGAAAGAGTAGTAAAATGGTTTGGAGTGGTAAGACCTCCGGATTTAGATGAATTCTAAAAAAATAAATATGAAGTTTTTTAAAATATCAATTTGTGTTATTGCTGTACTATTTTCCAGCGGAATATTTGCTGGGAATGAAGATAGAGCTGGATCTGCCGGTGCAACTGATTTATTGGTAAATCCTTGGGCTAGAAGCTCCGCTTGGGGTTCTGCAGGAATTTCTTCAGTGAATGGTCTAGAAGGCATTTTCTTAAATGTAGCAGGCCTAGCGTACGCTGAGCAGACAGAAATTCAATTCGCCAGAACCAATTGGATGGGAAATATAAGTGGAATTGGATTAAATGCGGCAGGTTTTGCGCAAAGAGTTGGAGAAGCTGGAGTTTTAGGCGTATCATTCGTGAGTATGAATTACGGTGATATTGAAATTACAACTACCGAACTACCTGAAGGTGGCATCGGCTATTTTAATCCTAGCTCAATCAATCTTACCCTTTCCTATGCTAAAAAATTCTCTTCCTCAATTAGTGGAGGTATGAACCTGAAAATTGTATCTCAGTCTATTTCCAATGTGGGTGCTCAGGGAGTTGCTATTGATGCGGGAATTCGATATGTGACAGGTGAACAAGACAATATCAAATTTGCTATAAGTTTAAAAAATGTAGGCCCACCAATGAGTTTTTCAGGTGATGGGTTAACATTAGATATACTAAATCCTTCTACTTCCCTATCCATTGGAATGGTACAACGTTCAAGTAGTTTTGAATTGCCGTCTCAATTATGTATTGGTACCTCATACGACTTTATTTTTTCCGAAAACAGCATAATTACTGCTGCAGGATCTTTTTCTGCCAATTCATTCTCTAGAGACCAATTTCACTTTGGATTGAATTGGAAAGTGAAAACAGAAAAAGCAAGTTTTGGTTTAATGGGAGGCTTTGTTTACGAACAAGGCATTTTCGATAGCAATGAGATGGCTACAGCTCTTTCTGGTCCATGTGGTGGTTTTTCTTTTGATTTCCCATTTGGAGACTCTGGCTCAAATTTAGGCTTAAACTATGCCTATCGTCAATCTGTATTAGGCGGTATTCACACAGTAGGTGGAAGAATAAACATAGGAAACTAAATATTGGTGATCTGACGTCTGTTAAGGTCAATCAATTTTTATATATTTGTACTTATATTTAATCTATTGAATCCGTTTATAGCGGATTCTTTTTTTTTAAACATTGCTATGTCAGACATTAGTTATTATACCCAAGAAGGGTTAGATAGATTGAAAGGTGAAATCAAAGAGTTAGAGTCGGTTGAGAGACCTAAAATTTCACAACAGATTGCAGAAGCTAGAGATAAAGGAGATCTTTCTGAAAATGCGGAATATGATGCTGCAAAAGAAGCTCAAGGGTTATTAGAGGCCAGAATAGCGAAGCTTAAAAACAAGTTAGCCAATGCTAGGTTGATCGATGATAGTGATATCGACAGCAGTAAAGTATTTATTCTTTCTACGGTAAAAATTAGAAACGTACAAAATAAGATGGAAGTTTCGTATACCATTGTAGCTGAAAATGAAGCCGACTTGAAAGCTAGAAAAATCTCAGTTGATTCACCTATTGGAAAAGGTTTATTAGGAAAATCAGTTGGAGAAATTGCGGATATACAAACTCCATCAGGCATCATGAAATTTGAAGTGGTTTCTATTGAGAGATGATGTCCGATAGTATTTTCACAAAAATAATTAAGGGTGAAATACCTTGCTATAAAATTGCAGAAGATGATCGTTTTATCGCTTTTCTAGATGTGTTTCCAATTAAAAAAGGACATACCCTGGTTGTTCCTAAAGTACAAATTGATTACTTATTTGATCTTGATGACAGTCTACTATCAGATCTAATGATCTTCGCAAAAAAAGTTTCTCAAAAAATGCAAAGTGCTATATCTTGTGAAAGGATTGGAATTGCTGTGATTGGATTAGAAGTGCCGCACGCTCATATTCATTTAGTCCCTTTGGATACCGTTGGAGATATTGACTTTAGTCAACCTAAACTACAGCTTTCAGCCAAGGAAATGACTGAAATTGCAGATTCAATTCGCATTAATTAATCCTTTTTTTATTCTTAGTTGCAAAATCTTTCCAACTTGCATAGGATGCTTTTTCCTTATATTGATATTGAAAATGATGACAAACAGCGACCGCAATACCATCTGTAGCGTCAAGTTCTTTAGGTAATACATTAAGTTTTAAAATGGATTGAATCATGGCAGCCACTTGTTCTTTGCTGGAATTTCCATTTCCTGTGATGGCCTGCTTTACTTTTCTAGGTGAATACTCCACAATAGGAAGATCTTTCACTAATGCTGCTGCCATGGCCACTCCCTGTGCTCTCCCAAGTTTCAGCATGGACTGTACATTTTTTCCAAAAAATGGAGCTTCAATAGCTACTTCGTCTGGCAAATATTCTTCTACAATATGCGTAATACTTTCAAAGATCTTTTTTAATTTAAGTTGATGATTTTCAAGTTTAGACATTCTTAAAATACCAGTACTAATTAAGTTTAATTGTTTATTTTGTATTCCAATTAATCCGTATCCAAGTATGTTAGTGCCCGGGTCAATACCAAGAATTATTTTATCAAAATCTTCCAATAGATTAGGGACTTTTCTTAAGTTATTCTATAAAAATACTTTTTTTATTTCACTGGCGGTTTTCGCACTAGCAATTTACTTCCTTTATCACAACATCGTTAACTATCCTAATTTAATGGAGTTATGGCATTTATTTTTATCAGTTCAAGTACAAATGGTTTTAGTTGCCATTATTTTATTGCAATTTGTGAACTGGGTAATAGAGGCTTTTAAATTTAAAGTGCTTTTACAACTACCTGAAAAGCCTAAAATTCAATTGATAATAAAAGCTATTTATATTGGAAACTTTACTGCCCTTTTAACTCCAGAGAGAATAGGTAATTTTGTAGGAAGATCATGGGTTTTAAAGTCTATAAAAAAAGATACTATAGTTTCTACCATTTTAGGAAACTACGTTCAGTTCTGCATCACTATTGTCATTGCTTTTATTTCTTTATTGTTGTTAAGCCAACATACTCAAATTTCTTATCGTCTCCCAAATGAAAATTTCATCATTTTAGTTTACTTTATATTCTCCATAATTTTAATAATCTCATTTATTCATTTAAAATGGGTTACCATGTTTAGTAAGGTTACTTATTTAAATTCATGGTTTCAAAGCATAAATAAACTTGTTGAACTAACAAATAGAAAAAAAGTTCAAGTCATTTGTCTTTCCTTTTTAAGGTACATGATTTTTGTTTTTCAGTTCTACATAATGAGTATAGCTTTTGGTTTACCACTTGACTTTTATTCTATATTTATAATTGTTGGTGTAATGTTTGGCGTAGTAACCTTAATACCATCCTTAATACCTGGTAATCTTGGCACAAAAGAAGCTTTTTTAATGATTTTTTTGGGTTCTGGACCAATGGGAATAAAATTTTCTATTATATCTTTTTCAATATGGACAATCAATGTGGGATTTTCGGCTCTTATTGGGGCAGGTTTTAATATAGTAAGACATAAAAATTGATATTAATTGGTTTTATAATTCTTTTTGTTTACGCATCCATAATTGGGGCTGCATGTTTGGGTTTCATAAAAGGAATCAAGCATCAACATGTAAAAGAAGGCTCAGATTTTTCCATCGTTATAGCTTTTCGAAATGAAGAAGAACGGATAGATGATTTGTTGTTTTCGCTTGAAAAAAGTGATTTAGAACAAGTGAATCTTGACGAGGTGATTTTTGTTAATGATCACTCTTTGGATCGTACGGTTGAGAAAATAGAAAGGTGGAGTAATCATAATAAATTCAAAGTTAGAATAGCACATCTAAATCACGATTTTGGTAAAAAGAAAGCAATTCATTTAGGTATAAAACAGGTGTTATCAACATACGTGCTAACATTAGATGCAGATGTTCAATTTGATTCAAAGTTTTTATTAAAAATGTCTCAAACTTTGGATGCTAACCATAGTCTAATAATCGTACCCGTTATAGAAAAGAATGGAATTATTTTTTCTAGAATTGCATCACATGCTCTAACGGTCCTTTCTGTTGGACTTGCTAGCCTTGGATTCCCCATCAATGTGAATGGTGCTGCATCGGCATTTAAAAGGGAGGAATATATTAGACTAGAGCCATTAAAAAATAATTTCCAGATAAGTTCAGGTGATGATATGTTCATTTTAAAAGCATTTTTAAAATTTAAAGGGAGTGAAATTAAGCCTTTTGTAAGCAAAGGAATTCATGTGCTAACTGATGGCCCAAAAAATTTATCGGAATTTATTTCTAGGGGAGTAAGGTGGTCAAGTAAGATGAAACTCATAAAATTACCACTAATTAATTTGATTGGAATATTTATTCTTTTATGTAATTTTTATGTTTTTTACTTTCTCTTTTTTAACAACCCTTTAAGTGCTGCCTCTTTAATCTGGTTAAGTATTAAATTTGTGTTGGACTTGATGACTCTTTATTTTTCTTTTTATTTATACGACAAAAAGAGAATTACCATTTTTGCCATTCCAATGTTTTTTATATATCCATTATATCTGCAAACAGTTTTAATTTTGAATTTATTTCGGATCAAAACGAATTGGAAAGATAGACCAGTTTTAACCACAAAATCAATTTGATGGAATTTGATAAACCATTTTCTATTATTAAGTATTTATATAAAAACCCACTATTTGGTTTTGCATTAGTCATCATCTTTTCGGCCATATTAGTAAGTATTCTAGGGGCTAACATCCGTCCAGATGGAACATTACATTCAAATACTCAAATCCCACAAATTTCAAGATTAAAGCCTGGAACCACCATTTCTTTTTTAAAAGTTAGAAAAAATAAAGAGGTCCAAAAAAGCAACTTTTTCGAGAAATTATTTTTTGGTGGCCAAGAATCATTTTTCACTTTTATTCCTTATGATAAATGTGAATTAAAAGATAATTATGTACTTCTACAAGAGTACGATATGAACAGAAATGAATCTGATTATGTGCCAAATACATTAACATTTTCTTTAGAAGACATAGTATTCAATTTAAATGATAAACGTAGTACTAATTTTGAGGGGGTTAAGGATTTGGTATTGTCTAACCACTTAGTTGAAAAAACATTCTTTTTAGGTACAGATAAACATGGAAGAGATTTACTTTCAAGATTAATGGCCGGTACTATTGTTTCATTATCAATAGGGCTAATATCTGTTCTTATTTCATTTTTCTTAGGCCTTTCTCTTGGGGCTATTTCAGGTTATTACGGGGGTAAGATAGATGATATTATACTTTGGTTTATCAATGTGGTATGGTCCATTCCTGCTCTATTACTCATAATTTCATTGACATTGATATTAGGTAAAGGGTATGCAACTGTTTTCGTTGCAGTGGGTTTAACCATGTGGGTGGAATTAGCTCGAGTAGTTAGAGGACAAGTCATTGCTATAAGAGAAATGGATTACGTAATTGCTGGAAAGATTCTGGGATTTTCAAATATGAGAATTATATTCAAACACATTATCCCGAATTTACTAGACCCTGTGATCGTGATCTGCGCTTCAAATTTTGCAACTGCAATTTTAATTGAAGCAGGTTTGAGTTTCCTGGGAATAGGCGTTCAGATCCCTATGCCTTCTTGGGGTTCTATAATAGACCAACATAAAGAATACATAATTCACGCAGAAAAATCTTTTCTGGCCATTATTCCAGGACTATTGATTATTTCGCTGGTGTTTTCATTTATGATTTTGGGCCATCACTTAAGAAGTGTTTTGGGTAGAAAAGCAAGTGCTGACACCTGGAAAGAACAGTTAAAAGGTGCACCAGCTGATTCGATTTAAGTGATTTTTTTAAGTTCTTCTAACAGGTTATTTTCTTCTAACAAGCCAGATTTTCTCCATTTTATTTCATTGCTCTGGAAAAGTATAAAAGTGGGAATACCTCTTACATTAAATTTATTAGCAACAGCTTGATTTTTATCTATATTGATTTTTAAAATTTTAATCTGGTCTCCCATTTTACTTTTTACTGATTTTAAAATAGGATTCATTGCCTTACATGGTGCGCACCAGTCTGCATAAAAATCAACTAAAATTGGTTTTTCTCCTTTTATTAAATCTTGAAATGATGACATAATTAAAAATTAAATAGCTATTTCTTCATTTGTGATTTGTAGCGAAGTACTTTTTGCTATTGCTCCAAAACCACCCTTAATATCAGTTACATTATGAACACCATTAGCTTTTAAAACAGAACAAGCGATCATGGATCTGTACCCTCCTTGACAATGAATATAATAATTGGTTCCGGATTGGTATTCATTTAAATTTTGATGTATTTGATCTAGAGGTCTAAATACGCTGTTCATTAAATGTCCATTTGCGTATTCCCCATTATTTCTTACATCAATGATATTTGATTCTGCATTTATTTCTGATTCAAACTGCATAGCGTCAATAGAATGAACCATTTCTGTTTTAAATCCAGCATTTTCCCAAGCTATAATCCCTCCATTCAAAAATCCAATCGTATTATCAATTCCTACTCTAGCTAAACGAGTAACAGCTTCATATTCTCTACCTTCCTCAACTAGTAATAGTACCTCTCCATCTAATTTCTTCATGACTGATGCTGCCCACGGGGCAAATCCACCATCAATTCCTACGAATAAAGAGTTTGGTATATGCGAAAGGGCAAATTCTTGTGGCTTCCTACAATCAATAACAGTCGCTTTTTCGCAGAGAGATTTAAACTCTTTCGCATTTAAAGGTTTTATGCCGCTCTTAATAATGTCATTAAATGTTTTATTAATGCCTTTATTCATAGCTACATTTACTGGGAAATAATTAGGGGGTTCATTTAATCCGCACGTCACTTCACTAACAAAATCATCCACTGTAAGCTTGTCATTTAGTGCATAATTTAATTTTCTTTGATTACCAAGTGTGTCAAACCTCTCTTTACTCATATTCTTTCCGCATGCAGACCCAGCACCATGAGCGGGGTAAATAATGACGTGATCACCTAATGGTTTTATTTTCTCTTTTAATGATTGATGTAATAATTTTGCAAGATCTGCTTGAGATAAATCACTTTTTACGGCTAAATCTGGTCTTCCCACATCTCCAATAAATAGGGTATCACCGGTAAAAATACAATACTCTTTTTCTTGCTCATCCAGCAATAAATAACAAGTTGATTCCAGTGTATGTCCTGGTGTATGTAGTGCTTTAATTTGTATACCACCTACGTTGAAAATTTCTCCATCATGAGCTTGATAAAAATCAAATGACGCCTCTGCCTTAGGTCCAAACACAATACTTGCTCCTGTTTCTTTTGCTAAATCTACATGTCCAGACACAAAATCAGCATGAAAATGGGTGATGAAAATGTATTTCAAACTTGTTTTTGATGACAAAATCTTTTCTAAATAGACGTCTGTTTCCCTTAGTGGATCCACTATGGCACACTCAGAATCTGATTGAATAAAGTAGGTTGCTTCTGCTAAGCAACCTGTGTAAATTTGTTCTACATTCATGTTGTAAAATTAAGGATACCGATTTTATTCAGCAAACCTTATCTCCTAAAAGACAAATGAAGTATTAAATTTGCGGTTATGATTTTCAAATTATACATTTCTTGGAATGTTGACCCTGCATTATACGAGGGTATAATTTCGTTACGTTACTACAGCATATTTTTTGCAATTTCTTTTTTGTTAGGATTCTACATTGTAAAAAAGATGTACATAAACGAGTCAGCTCCAATACAGTGGATGGATAAAAAATTGGTTTATGCAGTATTAGGTACTATTATAGGTGCAAGATTGGGTCATGTTTTTTTTTACGAGTGGGATTATTATGCTGAAAATTTAATGGAAATTCCTATGGTATGGAAAGGTGGTTTAGCTAGCCACGGTGCAGCAATAGCCTTAATATTTTCTATGTGGATATATTCAAAAAAAGTAACGAAAAAACATACGTTATGGGCACTAGATAAATTAGTCATTGCGGTTGCATTAGCAGGAGGTTTCATAAGAATGGGGAACCTTATGAATTCTGAAATTGTTGGACTTAGAACAGAACATCCGATTGGTTTTTTTTTCGAAGATGCTTCTTCCAAACAAATAGCTTCTGTTTTTCGTATAGAACAAGAAAGTGTAAGTTTTCTTGATAAAGGTATAGATACACTGATAGAAGGAATAAGATACCCCATAAATAATCTAAGTCTTACTATCCCTGGAATTGCGTTAGACTCTGCTAGTCAACATAACTACATCCAAAGTCAATTGGTTCCTTTTATAGATTATTATTCCTTAGAGTACAGAGATGCTTTAAAACAAGAACTGAATAATGCTATTTCCTTGAAGAGACAGGAGACGGAAAGAATTGAGATAATAAGTTCATTTTTAAAAGGGTTAAATGAAAATCATTTTTTCACCACATCTAAATCTTATGATGTTAAGGTCTTAGATAACCAAGTTCTAATTCCAATTCAAATTATCCCTAGAACCCCAACCCAACTATATGAAGCTCTTGCATATTGGGTTACCTTCTTATTTTTATTTTGGGCTTATTGGAAAAAAGATTGGTATGCATTTAAAGGAAGACTCTTTGGTGTTTTTCTCACATTTATGTTTACAGCTAGGTTTGTTATTGAATTTTTAAAAGAGCATCAAACATTAGGAGATGAATCAGTTGTTAATATGGGTCAATATTTAAGTATTCCATTAATTATTTTAGGTTTGTATTATTGGGTCAATTCAAAAGAAGATGTTACAAACTAAGGATCTACATATTAACTATTCCGAAAAGTCAATTTCTTTTCCAAATATTGATTTGCAGTCTGAGGATCAGCTCTTAATTACTGGACGAAGCGGTAGTGGAAAAACATCCTTCTTGAATGCGCTTGGCGGGCTACAAACACCTAGTAAAGGAAGCGTAAAAATTGATAATGTAGATCTATATGCACTATCTCAGAGAGACTTAGATCAATTTAGAGGAACAAATATTGGTTTTGTATTTCAAAGACCTCATTTTATTAGTTCCTTAGATGTGATTTCTAATTTGAAATTCAGTCAATATTTGGTTAAAAAAGAAGATGAAAAATTAATTTATAGTTTACTGGATAAAGTTGGATTATTGGATCGGAAAAAGACAAGAATATTTGAATTGAGTGAGGGAGAAAAGCAACGTATTTCCATTGTGAGGTCGGTAGTCAACTCCCCTAAACTAATATTAGCAGATGAACCCACTTCTGCATTAGACGATGAATCATGTGAAAATATTTTGGAGTTAATTAGATCATTCTCGCTAGAAAATAAATCCAAACTTATCATCGTTACACATGACCAACGTTTGAAAAATAAATTTGATGATAAATTAGACTTGGATGCTCTTTCAGTATAGTGTAAAAAATATTACCACAAGGCCATTATCAAGTGGCTTATCTGTTTTGCTAATGGCTGTTTCCATCATGATAATTGTATTGGCCTATCTAACCATGTCGCAATTATCATCAAACTTTAATGAAAATGCCAATAAGGTAGATTTAGTGGTGGGTTCCAAAGGAAGTAGAATGCAATTGGTGCTCTGTAATGTTTTTCACATAGATCAACCCACAGGCAATATTCCAATGAAGTCAGTCCAATTTATAGAAAACCATCCTTTTGTAAGTTTAGCAGTGCCTATCTCCTTAGGAGATAATTATAAAAAATTTAGAATAGTAGGTACAAGAGCTTCTTTTATTGATGAGCTTTATAAAGCAAAAATTTTAGAGGGCAAAATTTTCGAAAAGAGTTTAGAGGTTGTTTTGGGTTCGAGAGTAGCTAAAGAATTAAATTTAAATATTGGATACACATTTACTGGTAGTCATGGGATTGGTGAATCGATTCATGATCATGGGGATTTTGAATATGAAGTAGTTGGGATTCTTGAACAAACAGGTGAAGTAATTGATCAACTATTGTTAACGCCCTTAGAGAGTGTTTGGGATGTTCACCCAGATGATCATCAAAAAGGTTCGTTTGAAGTAAGTAAGAATAAAAAAGATACACATGATGAACACCACCATGATCATCATCATGATCATGATCACGATCATCAACATGAGAAAGCATCTAATGAAATCACTTCCTTACTAGTTAAGTATAGTTCTCCAAGAGGTAAATTCACATTGCCAGGAAGTGTCAATAAAAAAAGTGAGTTGATGGCAGCTGAACCTGCAATTGAAATTCAACAACTTTTTGAACTCATACAGCCTGCAGTTGATATTTTGATTAAGCTCTCTTGGATTATTTTTGGTTTGGCAATGATAAGTGTCTTTATCACCCTGTTAAATTCGATGAAAGACAGAAAATACGAAATTGCCATGATGAGGGCAGGAGGAGCTAGCTCAAAAAAAATCTTCATCTCTGTTATTTTTGAATCTATCATTATTTCCTTATTTGGTTCTATTCTAGGTGTTGTTTTAGGTCATACATTAATGGAATTATTAAGTGGCCTGATATTATCCAATTATAATTACGATTTTTCAGGATTTTTATTTTATTCCGTTGAGTTGCTATTTATTCTAGGATCAATATTTATTGGTATGATTTCTGCTCTATATCCTGCATATTCAGCCTATAAAATCAATATTGCTCAAACTTTAAAACAATCATGATCAAAAAATTACTTTTAACGGTTGTGTTGACTACCACATTTTTGAATGTGTTTACACAAAATATCATTACTTGGGAAGTGTTGAAAAATGTTGAATTTGATGAAATTTGGTCTGAAGAATTTCAAGCTTACTATATGGTGCCTAAATTTTCAGCCCAAGTATTGGCTTTAGACAAAAAAGAAGTTCAAATCCGTGGTTTTATTATTCCAGTAGATATCGTGCAGGATTATTATGTATTATCTGCCAATCCATACAGCTCTTGTTTTTTTTGTGGGCAAGCAGGACCAGAGTCAGTGATGGAAGTACAATTAGTAAAAAAGTATGAGGGACTTCGAATGGATCAAGTTATTACTTTCAAAGGCAAATTAAGATTAAATGTAGAAGATATATATCAACTAAACTACATTTTAGAAGATGCAGAAATTGTAGAATAGTTATTTGAAATAAGGTTTTAGTTCTTCAAATATTATTTGTGTTGCTCCCCTTTTTTTCTTAACAAATTCACTGGATTTATCTTTCATTTTTTTCAATTTATCTGGTTCCGTAACAAATGAGGCTAGTGTTTCTTTAAGTTCTTTTTGGTCTGTAATTCTTTTGGCAAAACCTGCTTTTTCCATTTCAATAGCCTCTGGGAAATGATCGATTTTTGGACCAAACAGTATCATATTTTTTTTAGCAGCTGGTTCTATTATGTTGTGCAATTTACCTGTATATCCTCCTCCGATAAATGCGACATCACTATCGCTGTATAGTTCTGAAAGCAAACCAATTCTATCCACAACTAAAATATGAGGAAGTTCCCCACTATTACACGATGAAAGTAATGCACAATTTTCACCAAATTGATTTTTGATTTTTGATAACCTTTGGTTAGAAACTTCATGTGGAGCTACAATAAATTGAATGTCTGGAAAGTTGCTTATCACTGAGGCTAAATTAGCCTCTTCTTGATCCCAAGATGAACCCAAAAGCACACAAGGTTTTTTTACATTCTTAAGAACCGGGTTATGATGTAAACTTACCTGATCGTATCTTGTATCTCCACATCTTTTGACATTAGATAAGCCAACAGTGTTTAAATTTTTCAGTGATTTTTCATCAAGAGTGAGTAGACATTTCATTTTTTTAAGACTTTTTATGACACACTTACCGTACCACTTTAAATACCAGTGGTCAATAGGAATTTTAATAGAAAAGCAAAATGATGGAATTCCAGCGTTAATAATTTCAGAAATGAAGTTCATCCATAAATCATACTTAACAAATACAACCATTTTAGGATTCAAAAGAGGTATAAATTTTTTAGCATTTGAATGATAATCTAGGGGTAAGTATAACTTTTTTACTCGTTTGCTTTCATGTTTGAAATGCTTAAATCCTGAAGGGCTAAAAAATGTCAACAGTATATTTTCATCTGTCTCTGTTAAGATTTGATTTATCAGGGGTATAACCATAAGGCCTTCACCATGCGAAGAAGCATGCACCCATATAGGGTTTGGATTAAGATTAAGGTCAGCAAGTTTTTTTTCCCAATTTCTTCGCCCTTTAATGGCGCTTCTTGATTTTTGATTTCCAAATAATCCGCTAAACCACCAATACATTTGGATTCCTAAGGATATGAAATTGTAAAGTATACGAATCATTTAGTTGTAGTAATATTCGTCTGGTGCTTTTCTAAAAACGGGAAAGATCCAACCTGCTCTAAGTCCAATATATATATCAATTCGTTGATCATGGTAAGGTCCCATTAAATCGATTTGATAATCTCTCATGCCTCTTGTAAGTCCTTGAATACATTCCAAACCAATAGAGAAATTAACTAAGTTATTGTTGCTCATGTGATGATAACCTACATATTCCTTTACAGACCCTCCTAACGTAAAGCGATCGTAATATTTTAGATAATCATGTTGTAGTTGCGGAATTAAATTTTGTTCGTTTTCAATTCTTATTTTATGATACATGAATCCGAATCCTGCTTTTAAATGAATTCCAGAGTTGGGATTTGGGCCAAGAATGGGAAGTATTTTTCCGATATCAGCTGAAACTATCCCCCCTCTTTGGTAAAGCACAAATAAATTCTGTTCACCATGTTGATTTATTATCCATCCTTGACTATTAAGTAGGTGATCAATAACTTCAGTAAATTTCACATTTTTACCATGGATAAAGTTGTAAGAAAATTCCAGGGTTTGGTTTTTTCTGTTTTTTAGCCCAAAAGAACATCCGATGTTACTATTTACCCCAAAGTAGTTTTTTAAATCTCCCTCGGGGATTTGAACAGCTAAACTAACTTTAATCAATGGAAAAGACAAAATAGAATCCTTAACATTTTGGCCTATTATAATTACTTTAAAATTAAAGCAGAAAATTAAAACCAAAATGGGGCGAATCTTAAGAAACATGAAAACAAATATAAGAATTGGTATAATGTCTTGATATACGTATATTCGCAAACTCAAATTTTTTGCCCTGTGGATGAAGACTTGAACATACAAATGGTTGATTTAAAATCACAGTATTATCATATAAAAAATGAGGTAGATGCTGCGATTCAACATGTCATCAATTCAACACAATTTATTAACGGAGAAGAGGTTAAAAAATTTCAAGAAGAATTAGCAGGTTATTTGGGTGTTAAACATGTAATAACATGTGGTAATGGAACAGATGCTTTGCAAATTGCTATGATGGGCCTTGGGTTGAAACCTGGTGATGAGGTGATTACCCCCTCATATACATACATAGCTACCACTGAAGTAATAGGATTATTAGGTTTAAAGCCTGTCTTTGTAGACTGTGATCCTGATACATTTAATATATCTCCAAAATCCATCGAAAAATCCATTACGGTAAAAACTAAGGCTATAGTTCCTGTTCATCTATTTGGTCAATCATGCAATATGGTTGAAATAATGGATATTGCTTCTAAACATGATCTTTATGTAGTTGAAGATAATGCCCAAGCAATAGGTTGTACTTATCATGGGTTTAAAGATCCACTCAAAACAGGTACTATTGGAAATGTGGGATGTACTAGCTTTTTCCCATCTAAAAACTTAGGTTGCTATGGCGATGGAGGTGCTCTAATGACTAATGATGATGAGTTAGCTTCACAATTAAGAATGATTGCAAATCATGGCCAATCTAAAAAATATTACCATGATAGGGTAGGATGCAACTCAAGACTTGACAATTTACAAGCTGCTATTCTAAGAATTAAGCTAAAGGAGTTAGATACTTACATTCATAACAGACAACAAGCTGCATCTTTATATGACCATCACTTCAAAAATGAGCATAGACTAAAAATCCCAACAAGATATGCCGAATCAGACCATGTTTTTCATCAATATACTTTACAGTTAGATAATTCTGTTAGTAGAGATAATCTCATAAATTATCTGAAAGCAAATGGAATACCTGCAATGGTGTATTATCCAGTGCCATCACATCGTCAAAAAATGTTTTCGACCATTGAATTCTCCAAAGGAGACCTTACCAACACAGAATGGCTTACATCTAGGGTGATTTCGTTGCCTATGCACACAGAACTTTCAGAAAATCAACAGCTTCATATAATCAATCACATAAAAAATTATTTAAATAAATGAATATAGCAGTAGTGGGAACGGGTTATGTTGGGTTAGTTACAGGTACCTGTTTGGCAGAAACAGGCAACAATGTTGTTTGTGTTGATGTAAATGAAGAAAAAGTAAATAAATTAAGAAGGGGTGAAGTTCCAATTTATGAACCACATCTAGACGTATTTTTTGAGCGTAATTTAAAGCAAAATAGACTTTCCTTTACAACCAGCCTTGAAGAAGGGGTAAAGGATGCAGAATTGATTTTTTTAGCCCTACCCACTCCCCCAGGTGAGGATGGTTCAGCTGATTTAAGTTATGTACTAGGAGTTGCAGATCATTTAGGGAAGATTATTGATAATTACAAGGTAATCATTGATAAAAGTACTGTTCCTGTTGGTACCGCTGAAAAAGTAAAATTAGCGATAAGTAAACATGCCACAGTTGATTTTGATGTGGTTTCAAATCCAGAATTTTTAAGAGAAGGTTTTGCAGTAAATGATTTTATGAAACCGGACAGAGTTGTGGTAGGATGCAGTAGTGAAATGGCAAAAAAGTTAATGACTGAACTTTATCAGCCCTTTTTAAGACAGGGTAATCCTATTTTATTCATGGATGAAAAATCTGCTGAATTAACCAAGTATGCGGCTAATTCCTTTTTAGCTACTAAAATTACATTTATGAATGAAATTGCAAATTACTGTGAACTTATCGGAGCGGATGTAGACAAAGTTAGAAAAGGGATAGGTACAGATAGCCGAATTGGTAAGCGATTTCTGTTTCCTGGCATTGGATATGGTGGAAGTTGTTTTCCAAAAGATGTCCTTGCACTAAAAAAAGCAGGTAATGATGTGGATTACGAGTTTAAAATTGTGGATGCAGTTTTAAAAGTAAACCATAAACAAAAATTTTCCCTTGTGGAAAAAGTGAAGTCATACTTTGGTGAAATTTTAACTGGTAAAACATTGGCACTATGGGGCTTGGCTTTTAAACCAGAAACCGATGACATCAGGGAAGCACCTGCATTATACATGATAAATGAACTATTAGAACTGGGAGCTAAAATTATTGCTTATGATCCTGAGGCTATGACCAATGTCAAAGACATTATTGGAGACCAAATAAGCTATGCAGACAGTAGTTATGACGCTTTGAAGGATGTAGATGCATTATTAATTGCAACGGAGTGGTCTGCATTTCGAAATCCTGATTTTGTAAAAATGGAACAATTGATGAAAGATCTAGTCATATTTGATGGTAGAAATTTATACGATTTAGAAAGTATGAATTCAAGACCTTTCTTTTATCAGAGCATTGGTAGAGCAACAGTTAACAATAAAAAGGGGTGAAAAAGGTATTAATTACGGGTGCTGCTGGGTTTTTGGGTTCACATCTTTCTGAACGTTTTCTTAAAGATGGATTCCATGTATTTGGTATGGACAATTTCATCACTGGCTCCAAAAAAAATATAGAGCTTTTGTCATCATTTGAACATTTTGAGTTCATAAAATGTGATGTTTCTAAACATATTGATTTTAAAGGAGATTTGGATTATATCCTTCATTTTGCTTCACCAGCTAGTCCAATAGACTATTTAAAAATACCTATTCAAACATTAAAAGTGGGTTCTTTAGGAACACACAATTTACTAGGTCTTGCAAAAGCCAAAAAAGCTGTAATTCTAGTTGCGTCCACAAGTGAAGTTTATGGAGATCCTTTAGTACATCCTCAAGTGGAATCTTACTTTGGAAATGTAAATCCAATTGGCCCAAGAGGTGTGTACGATGAAGCAAAACGTTTTCAAGAAGCGATCACAATGGCCTATCATCGATTTCATAATTTAAACACTAAGATTGTACGTATTTTTAATACCTATGGGCCTAGAATGCGATTAAATGATGGCCGTGTACTTCCCGCATTTATTGGTCAAGCTTTAAGAGGAGAAGATATAACCATTTTTGGTGATGGAAAACAAACTAGGTCATTTTGTTATGTGGATGATCTTGTTGATGGTATTGTGAAGCTCCTATTTTCAAATTACAATTACCCTATTAACGTAGGAAATCCTGATGAAATTACCATTAACGAATTTGCACAAGAAATTTTAACTTTAACAGGAACAAATCAAAAAATTGTATACAAACCTCTTCCTGAAAATGATCCGCTTAAAAGAAGGCCGGATATTAGTCTAGCATTAAAGAAATTAAATTGGAAACCATCAGTAGATAGAAAAGTTGGACTTCGAAAAACGTATGATTATTTTTGTACGTTAAATAGAGAAGAGTTGTTTGAAAAAGATCATCAAAGCTTCGAAAAATTCAATAAATTATAATGAGCTATTTTACACATCACACCGCTGTCATTGATGAAGGATGCCAAATAGGTGCTGGTACTAAAGTTTGGCATTTTAGCCATATCATGCAAAACGCCATTTTAGGTGAAAATTGTAATATAGGTCAAAACGTGGTTGTATCTCCTGAAGTGATTTTAGGCAAGAATGTAAAGGTTCAAAATAACGTTTCCATTTATACTGGAGTTATTTGCGATGATGATGTTTTTTTAGGTCCATCCATGGTTTTTACAAACATAACCAATCCAAGAAGTGCCATAATTAGAAGGGACTCTTATGAAAAGACTAAAGTTGGTAAAGGGGCATCTATTGGAGCTAATGCAACCATTGTATGTGGTAATGACATAGGTTCATACGCATTGATTGGTGCTGGAGCTGTGGTTACAAAACATGTTCAGCCCTATGCATTAGTGGTTGGTAATCCAGCAAAACAAATTGGTTGGGTTAGTGAATACGGTCACAGACTTGAGTTTATAAATGGTTTAGCAGAATGCCCAGAATCCAGACAACAATACAGCTTAAAAGATAACCAAGTAAAAAAAATAGTTAATGAAGAAAATTAAGTTTGCTGTCATTGGGGCGGGACATATTGGAAAGCGACATGCAGAAATGGTTTTAAGAAACCCAAATACAGAGCTGGTAGCATTATGCGATGTAAAGCCAAGAGAGGAGTTAGGAGTTGATCCTTTTGATGTGCCTTTCTATGTAGATTACAAGAAAATGTTAGGTGCTGAAAATGAGATTGATGTAGTATGTATTTGTACTCCTAATGGTCTTCATTCAGAAATGGCTATTACCGCAATTAATGCGGATAATCATGTAGTTATTGAGAAACCAATAGGACTTACCAAAGCAAAATGTGAAAATGTCATTTTTAAAGCCTTACAAAGGCATAAACAAGTATTTGCAGTGATGCAAAATAGATATTCACCCCCAAGTGTTTGGTTAAAAGAAATAGTAGATCAAAAAATTATCGGCGATATTTTTATGGTCCAAGTAAATTGTTATTGGAATAGAGATGATAGATACTACAAAAAAGGAGGATGGAAAGGGACAAGTGAATTAGATGGAGGGACGCTATTCACTCAGTTTTCGCATTTTATTGACATCATGTATTGGTTATTTGGCGATATAGATAATATTCAAGGAAAATTTAATGATTTCACCCATCAAAATAGTACTGATTTTGAGGATTCAGGATTTGTATCTTTTGATTTTAAAGAGGGTGGAATGGGTTGTTTGAATTATTCAACGGCAGTTTGGGGCTCTAACTTAGAAAGCAGCATGACCATTGTGGGTAGCAATGGAAGTGTTAAAGTGG
The DNA here is from genome assembly GCA_902536695.1 of uncultured Bacteroidota bacterium. GTDB lineage: Bacteria > Bacteroidota > Bacteroidia > Flavobacteriales_D > Parvicellaceae. The sequence continues at coordinate 22,545 of CACAYQ010000019.1, forward strand.
GGGGTCAATATATGAACGAAATTGAGTACTGCAACATCAAAGATTATCAAATGCCCAAATTAGCACCTTCTAATCCACCAAATGATTATGGTCCTTATAAGGGCAGTGCAGCCAATCATCATTACATTATTGAAAATGTGGTGGACACACTCCAAGGTAAAACGGTAGCCACTACCAATGCACTAGAAGGCTTAAAAGTGGTTGAAATAATAGAGAGAATATATAAAATGAGAGATTCACAGAAATGAAAATATATCAAAAATTAGTCGAGAAAGAAGAATCATTAGCTGTTATAGGTTTAGGTTATGTTGGATTACCTATTGCATTAGAATTCGCAAAGAAAATTAAGGTAATAGGATTTGATATTAACTCTGAAAGGGTAGCAATGATGCAAAATCATGTTGATCCCAGTAATGAATTAGAATCATCCGATTTTGAAGGATGTGATATTTCATTCACTAGTAAAATAGATAATTTAAAAGCAGTCAAATTTTTCATTGTAGCAGTTCCTACCCCAATTGATAGTAGTAAAGAGCCAAATATTAAACCGCTAATTTCTGCAAGTGAAACAGTCGGAAGAGTTCTTAAAAAAGGAGACTTTGTGGTATATGAATCTACAGTATATCCGGGTTGTACGGAAGAAGATTGTATTCCTGTGTTGGAAAGTAAGAGTGGTTTAACGTTTAAATCTGATTTTAAGGTGGGCTATTCTCCTGAGCGCATTAATCCTGGTGATAAAGTAAATACCTTATCTAATATCGTTAAAGTTTCTTCAGGATGTGATATTGAATCTGCTGAAGAGATTGCCAAAGTGTATGAACTAGTTGTAAGTGCAGGAGTACATAGAGCCTCTTCCATCAAAGTAGCTGAAGCAGCTAAAATCATCGAAAACACACAGCGCGATGTCAACATTGCACTTATAAACGAGCTTTCTATGATTTTTAACAAGATGAATATCAATACTTACGAAGTGCTAGAAGCTGCAGGAACTAAATGGAATTTTTTAAAATTTAGTCCTGGTTTAGTAGGTGGTCATTGTATTGGTGTGGATCCTTATTATTTGACTCATAAGGCTAAAGAATTGGGTTTTCATGCTCAGATTATTAATTCTGGTAGAGCAATGAACGATGCTATGGGAGCTTACGTTGGGAGAACAGTAGCTAAAAAGGTAATTGCATCCGGTACACCAATGAAAGATGCAAGAGTGCTAGTTATGGGGGCTACTTTTAAAGAAGATGTTTCGGATATAAGAAATTCTAAAGTTGTTGACGTCATAAATGAGTTAAAATCATTTTCTTGTAATGTAGAGGTAATCGATCCTCATGCAGATTCAGAAGAACTAAAAGAAGAATATGGATTCGAATTAGTACCTCAAAGTACAGGCCAGTACCACGCCATTGTCGTGGCTGTAAATCACCGAGAATATGGATCTCTTACAGAAGATGACTTTAAAAAACAGTTATCAGAAAATGGATTACTAGTTGATGTTAAGGGAATTTACAGAAGCAAAATTGAGAATTTAAACTACTGGACTTTATAAATGAAATTTTCAAAAACCATATTAGTCACAGGGGGAGCTGGATTTATCGGCTCACATGTGGTAAGGAGGTTGGTTCAAAATTATCCAGATTATCTCGTATTAAATATAGACAAGTTGACCTATGCCGGTAATCTTAATAATCTTCATGATATTGAAAATAAATTAAATTACAGATTTTTTCAAATAGATATCGCGGATAAATTAGCAATTGACGATCTTTTCAATCGTTATTCAATAGATGGCGTTATTCATCTTGCCGCAGAGTCTCATGTAGATCGATCTATAACCAACCCCGATGAATTCATTTTAACGAATGTGGTAGGTACTTTGAATTTGCTTAATGCCTGTAAATCATTTTGGAAAGTATTTGATGGAAAATGTTTTTATCATATTTCCACTGATGAGGTATATGGTTCGTTGGGAGAGTATGGGTTATTTACCGAAGAAACCCCATATGATCCACGGAGTCCTTATTCAGCGTCTAAAGCTAGTTCAGATCATATTGTTAGAGCCTATGGACATACTTATCAATTTCCGATAAAGATTTCAAATTGCAGTAATAATTATGGATCATTTCAATTTCCTGAAAAATTGATCCCCCTCATGATTAATAATATAAAACTTCAAAAATCATTGCCCATATATGGAAAAGGTGAAAATGTGAGAGATTGGCTATGGGTTGAAGATCACGCGAGTGCTATAGATCTTATTTTTCATGATGGAGAATTTGGTGAAACCTATAAC
>CACAYQ010000020.1 GCA_902536695.1 uncultured Bacteroidota bacterium
TCACATCTACAGGCATGAGATGGATATTTACATTCCTGATGGGGATACTGAAGACAATAGACCAGTAGTGATCTACACCCACGGAGGATCTTTTTACGCAGGGGATAAAGGTGCGGTGGACTGTGTAGATTTTTGTACATCAATGGCAAAGAGGGGCTATGTAGCTATTTCTGCCAATTACAGATTAAGCCAAAATCCAGTTAGTTTCATAATATCAACTGAAGAACAATATAGAACCGTATTAAAATCAGTTTTTGACATTAAAGCAGCGATTCGATATTTAAGGAAGGAACATGCTAGTGCTAACCCAATTGGTATAGACCCTAATGCTATATATGTTGGAGGATACTCTGCTGGTGGTGTTTTAGCAATTCATTTAGCTTACATAGATCAAATTAGTGATCTTCCTACTAGCCCAGTAAATGCCCAAAATATAGTTTCAGATATTGGCGGCACCTTAGAGGGAGATGGTGGCAATAATGGGTTCTCTTCTGAAGTTAATGGGATTTTCAGCTACGGGGGTGGAATTAATAATTTAGATTGGATTAACGTAGATGATGAGCCTATTGCTAGTGTTCACGGGACCAACGACCTACTGGTAAACTATAACTGCGCTCCTGGACTAGGACTATCTTCGGTGTTAAATTTATGTGGGGCTGGAGAAATGCATTCAAGAGCTGACTCTATTGGCTTATACAACCAATTGTTAACTTACCAAGGAGAAGATCATGGTTGGTGCCAAAGCGGTAATAATAACCCTTTATTTGTTCAGGCTACCCAATTTGTAACTGATTTTCTTTTTACCTTACTTCCATGTAATCCAAATTCCGTTTCCTACATTGAAAAAAATAATCTTGAAACTAAAATATATCCAAATCCATCATATGGAACAATAAACATTAATTCTAATGAGCTGATTAGAAGCATAAGGGTTTTCAATTCTATCGGAACTGAAGTCTTTTCAAAATCAATAAGAAGTAAAATTATTCAACTAAATAACCTAGACCCTGGTGTACACCTTATTATTCTAGAAGGGGAAAACAACAAGAAAAAAATACATAAAATCAGTGTTCAGTAAGTTCTGTTACCAAGGAGTATAATTTGATTTATGTAATTCTATTTTATCTTGAATCCTATCAAAAACATAATTTTTGACCTTGGAGGGGTAATTCTAGACATTAATTATCAAGCCACTATTGATGCTTTTGCGAAGCTTGGTATTTCTAACTTTTCTAATCTGTATTCCCAAAAGTCACAACAAAAACTTTTTGATCAATTGGAAACAGGACATATTTCCTCTGAAGAATTTATCATGAGAATTCAGCAAATGCACTCTGTGCATATATCAAATGAACATATTATTACCGCTTGGAATGCTATGTTAAAAGGCGTAAAGAAGAATAAACTAGACTACATCATCAGTTTAAAAAGTAATTACCGAACCATTTTATTAAGCAATACCAATGAAATCCACATTGCTTCCTTTGAACAAGAAATGAGCAATAACCAAATGCTAACTCATTTTAAGTCTTGTTTTGAAAATATCTATTACTCGTCTAGAATGGGATTGAGAAAACCTCATTCCATTTGCTTTGAGAAGGTGCTCAGTGAACAACAATTCAATTCAAAAGAAACGTTGTTTATTGATGATTCCGCCCAACATATTGAAGGTGCTAAAAGTTGTGGAATTAAGGCGGTGCTATTTCCTCAAAATGGAATTATTCAAGATTGGCTTCCTGACATAATTCAACAAGAACACCGCTAGTTGTTTTGGGGTGCAAAAAACAAATTAACTTGTTATCTGCTCCTTTTTTAACTTCTCCTAAAACATTAAATCCTTCTTTGACTAATCTCTTTATTTCTGCGTGAATATCTTCCACATGAAAAGCTAAGTGATGTATTCCTTCTTTACGGTTTGCTAAAAATTTGGCAATTGGACTTTCGGGATTAGTTGCTTCCAGTAATTCAATTTTTGATTCTCCCATTTTATAGAAGTAGGTGTTCACACCCTCTGATTGAACCTTCTCCGTCTTGTAGGGCTTGGCATTAAATAAGGCGTTAAATGTACTTATGGCTTTATCTGCATTAGCGACAGCAATGCCTATATGCTCAATTTTTTTCATGAAAATTCGGTTATTATTTTTTACTGACTACTTCTCCAGTTTTGGAGTCGTAATTCACGTAATATAATCCTTTTTCAAGGTTTTCAACGCTTATACTTTGGCCATATCCCTTTTTAACCAGGTTGCCATAAGTATCGAAAATCTCATACAAAGTATTCTCAGAAAAGTCCAGTGATTTTTTAATTTTTGGATTGATTAGCGATACTGGGGATCTTGAATCATCTTGGAACATAGTGCTCTTTGTGGGCCTAGGTCTTCCAGTGTAATCCACCTGCTTAGCTCTAAATTTGTTTTGTCCGGAATGTAAATGAGATGATACACTGAACTTGTAATCGTTCTCTTCTTCTAATCCAGTCCCATCTACTTCACCAATTTTAACCCACTTATTCCATCTGTATTGCTCCACTATATACGTGAGTTTGCCCTGTTCTTTTTTAGTTTTCCAATGTAATATTTGGTCCTTATCAACAGTAATTGATAAGTTCTCAAAAGTACTCTTTGGCCTAAGAACTTCGGGATTCAATACTTTTGGTAAACAATCGCTTTTATGTTGAATTCTTACATTCACTGCGTCTCCTTTTTCAATGGGAGTATTTGAAAAGTCAATTTCAAATGCACTGGAATTTACCTGATCTGTGGTAACATCATCGTTTATATAGACAGCAATTACACAAAAACCAACACCAGACCCGGCAAAAGGATTTTGTACATAAAGGTTTTTTCCCTGATAATGACCCTCTAAAACTACACTTGACTCATTACTTTGAGCATTAATAGTGAGACTAAATGTTAAAGCTAGAATGGCAAAAAGAGTAAGCTTTTTATTAAAATTTCTGATCATGTAAATTTCAATATTTATCACAATAATAATGGCTATTTTATACTTTTCAAAGTAAAGTCGTATTTGTTTTTTAGATTCAAGTTTTTCTATTCACAATTTTTTGAAAACTATCAAATTAAATGTATTCTTGTACATATCGAGTAGTTAATTCAACAGTATATTTAACATGCCTATCAAACCATATACCTATTTGCTTTACTTTGCTGGAATTCTATTATTACTAGGATCTTGTATAAACGACAATTCGGATGCTATAGATAAAGATCCCGTTTTATCTGACACATCAAATCCTATACCAGGTGGTGTACTTGAGCTTATTGAAAAAGAATTTTACCGAAGTATTTTCCCATATTCAATCGAAGAAAATATAGGATACAAAATTTCATCTCAACTTCACAATGGATTACTAAAAATGAACCCTAAGTCACTAGCTATTGAACCCAATATAGCAAAGTCTTGGGATATAAATGATGAGCAAACTGAATACACCTTTCACTTGAGAAACGATGTTAGCTTTCACGAAGACACGTGTTTTTCATCACCTGAAGAAACTTTTATGACTGCCAATGACGTTGTTTTTTCCATTGAATTAATGTGCGGAGAATTTTATAATAGTGGTTACAACTTACTCATGAAAAATCTTATTGGAGCCGAAGCATTTTATCATGATGAATGCGACTCCATTTCAGGTGTTGAAGTAATTAATGACTCTACTATTGTATTTAAATTAACCGAACCCGCTCCTACAATAATCTATCTACTTGCCTCATCAAAAGCCTCTGTAATCAGTGAAGTTGCTTACAAGGCATATGGTCATAATTTACATATTGGAAATGGTCCTTTCACTTTTTTAGAAGTAAATGCAGACAGTACTGAAATATCATTAGGGAAAAATAAAAACTACTTTAGAACAAGCAATAATGGGGACAAACTTCCTTATCTTGATGGAGTTCACATTAAAATAGTCGAGAATGAAAAAGAAAGAACTGATTTGTTTTTGAACAAGGAAGCTATGGTTCTTTTTGACATCTCAGAAAATAAAGTAGAGTCCTTATTTGAATCTCATCATTCCTCTTTCGATAATGGTGTTTTTGTGGTAGATCGGAAACCTGTGATGGCTACGGATTGCTATGAATTTAATTTGAGCCGTACTCCTTTCAATAACGTCCACGTAAGAAAGGCATTTGCACACGCAATCAATAAAAATAAATTAATTGACAATGTATTAAACGGACAAGGCAGAATAGGAAATAAAGGAATTGTTCCTGTTGTTAACACTCTAAAAAACTACAATTTTGACACCATACAAGGTTATAATTACGACCCTGAACTTGCAAAAGAACATTTAACTAAAGCAGGTTACCCAAATGGAGAAGGGTTTCCAGAAGTAGTCTTAGAATTAACATTTGGTCATCCCCTACAAGAAAATGTGGCTAAAGAAGTTCAAAATCAATTAAACAATACGCTTAACATTGCCATCACCATCGAAGAAGAAAAAATGAGCACGCTAATTGATAGAGCAGCACATGGAAAATCCCAAATGAATCATTTTACATGGTTAGGTGAATATCCCTCTCCGATGGATTTCCTCAATGTGTTTTATGGAGGTGTTGACCTTGAAAATGACACCTCATACTCATGGCCCAACACTACTAGATACAGAAATAAAGAATACGATGCCATCTTAGAAAAAGCACTTGTTACATCGGACAAAGAAAACAGATTTAGATTGTACGAAGAAGCTGAATCGATTCTCATGAATGATGTTCCAGTAATTATACTATGGTATCCTGAAGTATATAACGTTATATATGGAAATGTCCACAACTTATTCTTCAACGAAATGTTACATTTCGACTTTTCATGCGTTTATTTGAATTGACAATGTTTGGATTATTTAAGAAAAAATCAAAGAAAGATATCCTTTTAGCTAAGTACAAAAAGTTAAATGAGGAAGCTTATAAGCTCTCCCATCACGACCGGAAAGCAAGCGATAAAAAGCTAAAAGAAGCCAATGACATCCTAGAGCAAATCAATGCTTTAGAAGAAAAAGCATAATGAAAGATAGAGCACTTTCAAAGTCCATCATCCAGGTATTAACTCATGATGCTGAAAATGCATATAATTATAAACAAATTGCAGCTGTCCTTGGAGTTAAGGATCCCTACATACGGAAAAGAATCGTCACTTTATTAGATCAACTAAAAAAAGATGGACAATTAGATGAAATTTATAGGGGTAAATATCAAATTAAAGATGGATCTCAAGAACTGACCGGATACATTCAATTTATAAGTAAAGGGGGTGCTTTTTTTATTCACCCTAATATTCAAAAAGACATTTATATTCACCCTTCTAATCTAAATAAGGCATTAAATGGAGATAAAGTTCTCATTAAAATAGTGTCTTTTAAAGGCAAAAGTGAGGGTAAGGTATTAAAGGTACTGGAAAGAACTAAAAAAGAATTTACCGGTATTGTAGACGGAAATAAAAATGTGTTTTTCTTAATTCCAGACGATAAATCAGTTAAAACCCACTTCTTCATCGATAAAAAGCACCTAAATGGAGCAAAAAAAGGCCAAAAAGTGAAAACGAAATTTTTGTCTTGGCCTAAACATGTAAAAAGTCCACAAGTAGCGGTAACAGAAATTATTGGAAACCCTGGTGAACTAAATGTAGAAATGAATTCCATTTTAGCTGAATTTGGGTTTCCTTCGAGATTCCCAAAGCGTGTTTTAAACGAAGTTGAACTTATTAAAGAACCCAATTACGCCATTGAATCAAAAAAGAGGAAAGATTTTAGAACTAAAACTACTTTTACCATAGATCCCAATGATGCAAAAGATTTTGATGATGCCATTAGTATTGCATTTTTAGAATCGGGTAATATGGAAATTGGTGTACATATTGCTGATGTGGGTCATTATGTTAAACCTGAATCTTTCCTTGATAAAGAGGCTTTGCTTAGAGGAAATAGCGTATACCTAGTTGACCGAGTAATTCCCATGCTTCCGGAACGCTTAAGCAATGAACTTTGCTCACTTAGGCCTCATGAAGATAAACTTACTTTTTCTGCGGTTTTTGAATTGGATCCCAAATGTAACGTGTTGTCCAGTTGGTTTGGAAAAACCATTATTCACTCCGATCACAGATTTACTTATGAGGATGCTCAAGAAATTATTGAAGGTGGGGACGGTCCATTTAAAAAGGAAATAACTCAAATAAATAAACTAGCTCAAAAATGTAGAAAACAACGCCTTTCAAATGGGGCGTTAAATGTAAAAAGTAATGAAGTACGATTCAGACTAGATGAAGAAGGAGAGCCAATAGAAACGGTGCTGAAGGTTTCCAAAGAAGCGCATCAGCTCATTGAAGAGTTTATGTTATTAGCCAACAGAGAAGTGGCTAAAAAACTGGCTAAACCCGAAAAAAACATCAAGAAGGGTATCAACGTATTTCGAATTCATGATAATCCAAGTGAAGAGAAATTAAATGACCTGAAATTATTTCTAACTAGCATGGGATATGAAATTATTCGAAAAAAAAATAAACCCATCACCTACTCACTAAATAATATCATGAAAGATGCTGAAAAGAGAGGCGAACTGGATTTAATTTCACCTATGATTATACGTGCCATGTCAAAAGCCGTTTACAGTACAGATAATGTGGGGCATTATGGCCTAGCGTTTGACTATTACACACATTTCACTTCTCCCATAAGAAGATATGCAGACTTAGTGGTCCATAGATCATTAATTGAATTTTTAAACGAACAAAAGATAGGTACAGACTCCAAACACCTCAACTACATATGTAATCATATTTCAAAAATGGAAAAACAAGCGGTTGATGCGGAACGAGCTTCTATTAAATATATGCAAGTTAAATTTCTAAGTAAATTTATTGGTGACACATTTGAAGGCACAATATCGGGATTAACAGAGTGGGGGATGTATGTAGAATTATCAGAGAATAAGTGTGAAGGAATGATTTCTTTGAAGAGCATGTCGGACGATCAGTATTTTTTTGACCCTGGAACCATGACTGTTACTGGTTACCACAGTCAAAATTCATTTAAAATGGGGCAAGAAGTAAAAGTAAGAGTCAAAAAAACCAATCTTTTTAAGAGACAAATTGATTTTATCCTTGAAGATTAATTTTTAATAAACGATTTCGTTTGAATAGCCTTGTTTTGATGGGATATCTTAACATGATAAAACCCCGCTTTAAATGATTTTACATTTAATGGAATCGTAAAGTCATTAATTTCAGTTAGTTCCATAATCGTTCTTCCAGCACAATCAAAAACTAAAATCTGATCTATTTTTTCTTCAGAAGAAACCCTCAATTCGTCCTTTGTCGGGTTTGGATAGATTGTTGTTTCTATTGATAGCTTGTCACTAAGAGATGTGGTGTTGTTATATGAAATATTGATATTGTCAATATAAAGATCGTTACCTCCTCCAGACGTAAATTCTAGTTTGAATCTAAAATTAGAAACACACATATTCCCAACTAAACTGGAAACAGAAGCTTCCTTCCATTCTGTAAATGTTGGTATAAAGTTGGACTGAATTGGAGCTGTTTGCAATGAACTTGTAGGAATTACCTTTCTTACAGACCACGTCTTGCCACAATCATTAGACCCCAAAACTTTTAAACGATCCGTATTTTCATAACTTCTTTTAGCAAAAGCATATCGAAATGTGAAATAGGCTTTAGTGGTATCGCTTATGTTAATTGTTTTACTTTCAATCTCATGCTTAGTTCCATCAATTAAGCCCCCAACTCCACCATTATTGACTTTTATGCAATAATTACCATTATAGGAGGTTTCATTAGTGAGTTCCCAGTTTCCGATATTAGAAATCCATTCTGGGTTAGTTATGGTCGTATTTTCAAACCCTTCAAAATAAGGAAGAGAAACTCCATCATAATCCATCACTACTATTTGATCGTTTTTTAGTTCTGTAAGGAACGAAAGACTATCTCCACTTGACGACAATTCGACATCGTATAAACCTGGGCTTCTGTACGTGACATAAACTTCTTCAAGATTAGAAGTGTCGGGATCACCACCTTCAAATGACCAATTCCAAGCAACTGGATTATGATATGAATAATCTTCAAAATATAGACTATCACCTGTACACGTAATGTATCGATCGGCAAAAAAATCAGCAGAACAAAAAGGTGGAGCAACATCAATTCCGGTAGCAGCTTGATTTTGTGGTGTTATTAAATTGTTCCTTCCCCCAACGTTAGATAGAAGAGCTGTACGCATTCTTGCTTTTTGTCCGTCTGTAAACATTTTTCTACAACTACTGTATTCCATGTGATTTTCAATATTTGATCTTGAACCACATGTAGTTTCATTATAATTACACCATGTTGATCCGATGGTATTAGGTGTGTCGCTTACGCCATCGTCCATGTTGCAATTTGATGCAATTCCAGGTTCATTTGAGCTTCCCCAAGTATGTGGTAGATTTAGCCAATGGCCTACCTCATGGATAAACGTTCTTGAACGATACAATGATCCAGTACCGATACTTCCACAATAGTCATGTCTTAACCATATTCCATTGGCCATTGAATTGCCAAACCAACCTGAAGGATAATACGTGTATCCAGCGATCCCCGCCCCTACAGCTCCACAAACAAATACATTTAAATACTCATGGCCCGACCAATTTCCTTGATATACATCATTAGACATCATTACTGCATCAACCTGGTCATCACCATTTATATTACCCGTGTTAAACGAATACGGAGATTCGGTGTAGGTAATTCCACTGAAACAAGTTCCATCTGGGGCTTTCGTGGCCAAAATAAATTCAATTTCATTATCTGCTGCAATATTAACAAATGCCGAATCAATAGTAGAAGTATCTGGATCCAGCAGTCGTAAATCTCGATTTAAAATAAACAGCGCATCCAAAATTTGATCTCTATCAATTTTTTCGTCTCCATTATTGTGTATCACATGAAAAACAACTGGTATGGTATACACTACTCCCTTGCTGCCTTGATGCAACTGAGTTAATGAATCAAGGATCGATTGTTCTTTTAAATGTAACTTTTGATAAGCATTATTTTGCATGAGTTTATCTTGCAGAGCTTGCTGGCCGCACCAGAGAGGAGAAATCTGTGTATGAACAGAAATAAGAAGACACTGCACAAATAAAAAAATGGTAAATATTTTTTTCATAAGCGCATTAAATTATAAAAAAAGAAGCTTATTAGTTTGTTTGTTCTTTAGAATTAAGAGCTACGTTAATTGTATCAAATCCTCACTAATTAGTGGATTACCCTGGTATCTTCTAAATAATTGAATAGTTGCCACCACATCCTTCTCGCAATAAGAAACAATTCGTTCTAAATTTTGATCCTCATAATATACCTTAGCCACCATGCTTCCGTCAATATCATCTTTGGGAGTAGGAATATCAAAGACGTATGTGAGTAAATCTAGCGAAGTATAATTTTTATAATCTCCAAATTTCCATTGTTCCATGGTATCAATATGTTTAATTTCCCATGGCTTTTTACCTGCAATGTTTAATAAAAAGGGAAGTTTTAGTTGGTTTATCAAAATTCTACGACATAAAAAAGGTATGTCAAATTCTTTTCCGTTATGTGCGCACAACATGTAATCAGGGCTAGCGTAATAACTATCTAAAAGATCTATAAATTCTTGTAAGAGCTTTTTTTCTTCTTTAGAATATAAGCTCTTTATTCTGATTTGCTCTTCACCGTCTTTTTGAAGAACAAAGCCCATTGAGATACATACTACCTTGCTAAATTCAGCATAAATACCCGCTTTTTCATATGTTTCTTCAGCCGTTAAATCATCTCTTTCCTGAACGTATTTACTCTTTTTGTCCCATAATTCTTTTCCTCTATGGTCAAGATCATTAAAGTCATAAGTCTGTGGAACTGTTTCAATGTCAAAAAATAATATTTTACTGTAATCTATATTTTTAAACATCACTTTATTTTATCATAATTCCCATTTTATTCATCAATGGTAGTTTAGTTTTATTTTCAATTATGATGGACTCTGGTAAAAATATATACTTTTTGTCATGAATTACTTTATCCAAATAATACGTTAATAAAAACTCATTAGTCAACCCAAACACATCCTTACTAATCATCTCAATTTTTTGAAATGATTTTCCTGGTACTGTTCCTAAATAATGGCTAAAAAAAGTAGTTTTTTTTGGTTCCGCATTAATAGTACCATAGCCCTTCGATGAGATCATTACATTTTCTAGCGAAAAATGATTTTGATTTATTAAATACGCATACCATTCTTCGGATTCTTTTACAATAGCCATGGCTATATTAGATACTACAGGTATATGAATATCTTTCTTCATCTTAAGAATTCAGCGTAAATTGAAACAGTGAAGACAAGTGGTAAATTAATCGTTCTTTAACCTCGCTCATATCCATTTTTCTGCCTAACTCATTTCTCATTGATGTCACAGCCTTATCTTCAATACCACATGGAATAATGTAGTTAAAATAAGAGAGATCAGTATTTACATTAAACCCAATTCCATGCATGGTTACCCATCGACTAGATTTTACGCCTAAGGCGCATATTTTTCTTGGGTTTTCTTCTCCCACCCAAACCCCAGTAAATTCTTCAATTCTATAACCCAGAATTCCATAATCAGCTATAGTTTTGATGACTGCCTCTTCAAGATATCTTAAATATTTATGAATGTCCGTAAAAAAATGGTCTAAATCAAAAATTGGATATACCACCCATTGTCCAGGGCCATGATAAGTTATGTCTCCACCTCTGTTAATAGGATAAAAATCTATTTTCTTCTCTGTAAGGTCGGATTTACTAAGAAGCAGATTGTCTTCTAATCCGCTTTTTCCTAGCGTGTAGACATGAGGATGCTCACAAAAAATAAGATGATTTTCTGTGCCCTTACACGAATATGGGTTTTTCCTGTTTTTTATTTTTTGTTGAACAGTAGCTTCGAAAAGCCTTGTCTGATAGTCCCAACACTGCTTATAATCTATGGATCCTAATTCGTGAAGATTAACAGCGCGGTTCATTAGATTTTAGCCAACTCTGCCTTTAAGTAATTTATTACTTTTACCTCAACAGAATCAACTTTATTTAAATCAGCTAAATAGACAGAAATCCAATCTCCAAGAAGGATGTGATAAAAAGACTGCGCAATCAAACTATTGCCCTTAGCGTGACACTCTACAACGGAGGATGTCTTCTTTTCAATTATCTCTTTGGAAATATTTAACCTCACCGATGATCGGGGGTGTTCATAATCTGATCTGAAAATAACAACAGCATATTCTTCTTTACCTCCTGCCCATCCTACCAGTTCATTGTGGTTCATTTCAGGGACTACATGTTGCCATCCTAAACATTTTGAATTTTCGTTGATTTGTTGTCTAAAGCGTGTAATTACACCCTCCATAGACGAATCCGAGTACGCGATGGTAGTTCTCGTGTGTAGCATTAAAGAGATTTGATGTGCTAAATCTTTAATGCTTGCCTCTTCCGATTCTAACAGCTTAACTGTTTCTTTTACTTCCTCAACAAAATAATTATTTATCAAACCGTAATGATGAAACATAAATAATTGCTGGACTACAGAATAGGTTAACATGGCTCTAGGTGAAAATGCTTCAGGTAAAGTGATCAAGTTGTATCCCTTTTCCATAGCAATTTCAGTTAATTTACCTCCAGATGTAATGCATGCAATCTCTGCATTTTTACCCTGTGCTAATCTTAAAGCTTCTAGCGTTTCTTCTGTATTTCCAGAAAAACTAGACACAATTACTAGCGTATTTTCGCTTACAAACGCAGGTAAGGTGTAGTCATTGTTAATTGAAACTGGTATATTAAGTTGGTCTGATGCGAGCTGTGTAGCTATCAATCCTCCAATACCAGATCCACCCAATCCTGTGATTACCATATTTGAAATAGGAGATTTTGCAGCTTTTAGGTTTGCACTTTTACCAATTTCTAACGCTTCTGTTAATTGATTTGTAAACTGACTAACTAATCTTTGCATAATTTAAATAATTTAAATGGTAGCTATGCATTTTAATTCAATGGCAATAGGAGTTGGCAAAGAATTAATGGCTACTGTTGTTCTACATGGCTGATTAGTACTAAAATAATCAACATAAATTTTATTAAAAGTTTGAAAATCTCTTTTCATATCCACTAAAAAAACGGTAATATCTACCAAGTTTTCCCATGAAGAACCGCTCTCCTCTAAGATGGTCTTTACGTTTTGGAAAACACTATGGCATTGGGCTTCAAAATCAAAAGACTTGAAATTACCATTGTGGTCCAGTTCTAATCCAGGAACATGACTATCATTAGGTCCCGATCCTGCCTTTCTTGGGCCAACGCCTGAAAGAAACAACAGGTTTCCTACTTTTCTTGCGTGAGGATAAAGCCCTACAGGTTTTGGGGCATTTTCTGCATTTATTTTATTTGAACTCATCTTTTTTAATTTAAACTAATACACACATTGGTTGGTTCAGTAAAAAATTGAAGTGCATAATAACCCCCTTCTCTTCCCACACCTGAATTCTTTACTCCACCAAACGGAGTTCTTAAATCTCTAACCAACCAGCAATTTATCCAAACAATTCCAGCTTTTAATTCTTGTGCCATTTTATTTGCCTTGGCAAGGTCTTTTGTCCAGACCGTACTGCTTAATCCATACTGCGTTCCGTTAGCATATTCGATTACTTCATCTTCCTTGTCAAATGGAGATAACGTTACAACTGGCCCAAAAATTTCTTCTTGATTTGTTCTACAATTATGAGGTAACCCTTCGATTACAGTGGGAGAAACAAAAAATCCATTCTCACATCTTCCAGATAATAAAATGCGTTCACCACCATGCAATATTACACCTCCCTCTTCTTTAGCTACTTTGATGTGTTGTAACACTTTATTCATGTGATCTTCAGAAACCAGTGCCCCAATTTGAGTGGATTCTGAAAGAGGATCTTGAACCACTAATTTTTTTACCTTTTTAAGAAAAGCTTCTTTGAATTTATCGTAAATCTTACGTTCGATATAAATTCTAGAACCACATAAACATATTTGTCCTTGATTAGAAAATGAACTCAATACAGAAGTAGAAACCGCTTTTTCGAAATCGCAATCAGCAAACACAATGTTAGGGTTCTTCCCCCCTAACTCTAAGCTCATTTTTTTGAACAATGGTGCTGCAACTTTAGCAATTTCTTTTCCAGTAGCTGTACCACCGGTGAAAGATATAGCTTTAATTTTTGGGTGTTTTGTTATTGCCGCTCCTACTTTACCTCCGTAGCCGTGAACTATATTTAACACTCCATCAGGGAGCCCAGCTTCTTTACATATTTTTGAAAACAGGTATGCGGTCATTGGGGTAACTTCTGAGGGTTTTGCAATTACAGTATTGCCTGCAGCTAATGCTGGAGCAATTTTCCAAGTAAATAGATATAGTGGTAAATTCCATGGCGAGATGCACCCCACAACTCCAATGGGTTTTCTTAAAGTATAATTTATTGCAATGTTATTCATTTGATGAGACTCAGAAGAATCGTGCTTTATGGCTGAAGCAAAAAAAGCCATGTTTTTAGCTGCTCTTGGAATGTCAATTTTCTTTGCTAAACGGAGCGGCTTGCCATTATCTATACTTTCTGCCCTAGCTAAGTCTTCCATATTTGTTAAAATCAGCTTAGCTATATTATTTAAAATCTTTGATCGGTAATCAATAGTAGAGTTACTCCAGTTATCAAAAGCCAGTTCGGCAGACTGCACTGCTTGCTCTATATCTTTATCTTCAGAGTCAGGTATTAAACTATATACTTTTCCAATAGAAGGATCCACATTGTTAATCCAACTTTTGTCCAAAGACTCAATGAATTCTCCATTAATATAGTTTAGTATCTTATCCATAGGGTTACCTGCAATTGTTTAATGCACCAAAAAAGATATCTAACTCAGGTGTCCCTCTTAAGTTATTGATGTTAGTTTGTAAAAGCTGTTCACAAGAATCCATTATTTGATTCCCCTTTTCCGATTCCAACTCTCTGTGAACAAGCGTGTAACAGTCGCATAATTCAGTTGCTGCTGGATGTTCATTTGAACAAGAAAACAAAATCACAAATAGGAATATTGGACCTACCTTTTTCAATTCAGACAAAATTAATTATAAAATTCGGGTTTAAATTTAGTAATGGTAATCAAATTAGTCTTAAGATCTTGAGATAGAATGGTTTTTAAAATAAAGTTTGATTGATCATACAAAATTTCTTTGTGTTTTGTACGCACATTTTTTCTGTATTCATCTATAAAACTGACATTTCCCCACTCATCATAATTGTATAAAAAGCCTTTAGTTGGGATGGTGTCTTTATGATCATAATATTGTATAGATTTTAATAATCCTCTTTCATTATACTCATATACTTCTTTAGAAACTTGATTATTAATAAGTAATTTATTTTCTACTCTAACCAAGTAACCGAGAGAATTATAAAAGTGCTTTTGTCTTTGGTATGGTCTGCCATTACTGTTTAAAATTAACTTTGTCTGAGTAGAATCTGTGACCTCGACTTTATATCCTTCTTGAAAAACTACGTATTGTTCACCCAGCTTAAAATTAATTTTTGACTTGTTGGCATTTTTCTCTCTTGCATACACTTTTTTTACCATATCATTCTGCCCATTATATGTATAGGTATAAGAGTAAAACCCATAAGAATCGCTGTATCTTTTTACAATCATATTTTTATTATTATCGTATTCATAGTAAATGAAACTGGTGTCATTTTTTTGGCTTACCTGAAAAGATCCGGCAAAAGAACCATTTTCATTGAAAAAATAAGCTTGTTTTTTTCCTGTTTGTTTTATGGTACCTAGTTCTTTTTTGCTTGAAATAGTTCCAGTTAATGATTTCAATTTAACTGAACGTATAAACTTTTCGTTGAAGAATGGGTGGTCACTAAATATGGTGCCTTTTTCGTTTTCCATCATTTGACCAAAGCTAAAAACAGGGATTAAAAAAGAAAGGATATTAAATAACTTCATCGCAAAGTTTTATGACATCTTTTATGGATTTTACAGGCTCAAAACAATATTGGTCACCACAGACAAATATATTTCTGTTCTTTGAATTATATTTTCCCTTGAATAAAGTTATTGACACTTCTTTCTCTAAAACATAAGTAAAGTCTAATGATTTTATCTGTTGAATGAGATCACAAATGGTTGGAAAATCAACATGGCACATTACTATTTTAGGATTGGAATGACCGAACTTTCGTTTAACATGCATCCAATTTGAGTAATTGGGCAACCATTTTTTAGCTTTTTCCGCGACTACATCAAACATTTGAATTGCTAACTCTTGATATTTTTCTGTCCTAGTCACTTCATAAAGAGTTAACAAATTCTGAGCCATAATTGAATTTGATGATGGTATGACCTGATCTTCCACTTCAAACTTTACTTTATATAAGTTTTGCTCATTGGAGTAACGAAATAATTTTTTTTCATGATCAAAAAAATCATTAATTACCGACTCAACTAGATTAATGGCTTTTTCAAAATAATGACCTGAACGGTGAATAGATCCCATTTTTATCATAGCTGCAATAAACCAAGCATAGTCTTCTAAACAACCTTCCTTCTTATTGTGATTGTATACCACTCTGTAAATGGTTGTATCATCTAAAAATATGGTTGTCATTTTTTGTAATACTATTTCAGCTTGCTTAGCCCATTTTTCATTTTTATAAGCAATAGCAGCATCTACTAATCCTATGACCATGAGTGAATTCCAACTGCATATTTGCTTAAAATCTATTGCTGGGCTTGGGTGAGTAGCTCTTATCCCACTTAACTTTTGTTTGATTTTATTTTTTTCTTTTGATACCTGATTTACATCTCCATGCAAATGCCATCTATCCTCCCATGGTTTATTGACTGATGAAATGAAATAACTTTGAAAGTACTCTTGCTCTACATTTGAAAAGTTATAAGAAATTTCTTGCTGAGAAAAGGTATAATATTTCCCTTCTCCTTCTACATTGTCAGCGTCTATTGATGAGGCAAATAAAGATGTATAAAAATACTTACATAAAAAGGAAATTGTATCGAATACTGGGTTTTTATATTTCTTATTGGGATGAAGCAAATCATATCTAGATAATAAAGAAATTAATTGCGCATTGTCATACAACATTTTTTCAAAATGAGGAATATGCCACTCTCTATCTACACAATACCTAAAAAATCCACCATCTAAATGATCATATAAACCTCTATTAACAATGGCATCTAATGACAATGTAACATGGTGCTGAAATCTATTATCAGTGATGTACATTAAAAAGTGTACAACAGTAGGCATCGGAAATTTTTGAGCATAATTCAAATTACCGTGTTCCAAGTCTAAAAACTTCACCCACTCCAACCAGTCCTCTTGAACTTTGAAGATTTCTGTAGAATATGTTTCGTTTTGAAATTCTATTTGTTCAATTACATCTAAAGCAATGTCTTTTAGTTTTTGTGGATTTTCATTGTATAAAAACTGAAACCTGCTTAATAATTGAATCCATTGATCCTTTTTAAAATAAGTCCCTGCATAAATGGGTTTCCCATCTGGTAAAAGAATACAATTTAGCGGCCAACCTCCATTACCTTTTGTTTCTAACAAAAAATCCATATAAACATGATCCACATCTGGATGTTCTTCACGATCCACTTTTATGGATATAAATTGGCTATTCATCAAATTTGCCACGTTTGGATCAGCAAATGTTTCTTTCTCCATAACATGACACCAATGACAAGCAGCATATCCTATACTTAGGACAATTAATTTATCTTGTTGGCGAGCGCTTTCTAAGGTTTTCAAAGACCAGCTTTTCCAATGTATTGGATTTTTAGCGTGTTGTTTCAAGTATAAACTTTCGGCTTTTTTCAGCTCGTTCATAGCTAATATTTACTTGCTACCTTTTTAATTTCCTCTGCTATTTGCTCTCGTAATGATAATGGTGCAATCACTTCGCAATCACTACCGTAACCTAAAATGGTCATTTTTAATTCATAAGTAACTAATAAAAAATAAGAAAAAAAATGGTCTCCATTATTATGTACTTCACTTAATTGTTGAGAATGATGTAATGGCTGTGATGTAAGGTATTTTGAAAGAATATTGTTGGTTTTAATTATGATTTCTTGGGGTTTCTCATCAAAAACCGTAATACCTATAGAATGCTGAAAAAAATAATCTGGATTGAAAGAAGGATCCACAGTAAATAGATTTTCCAACGTTTGCAAATTTGAAATTCTATCCAGTCCAAATGTGATTACTTTGTTTTTTAGTTCACTTTTTCCAATCAGATACCATCTGTTTCGATATTCCTTTAACAAATAAGGATGAACTCTCCGAATCGTTTTCACATCTTTGATATAATTATAATATTCAAACTGTAATACATTTCTTTTTTTGATAGCTTCTAAAACAGACTCTAAATATTCATTTCCAGATATAGTAGGTAATGTTTCGAATTGAATGTTATTTTCCGTGTTACTGAATTTTTGTTGAGACGTAACTGCTCTATCTAATATTTTATCAATTGCAAACTGATACTGACTGAAAAGACTAGTACTTTTAAATTGATGTAAGATCGTAGATGCGGCTTTGATAGCCGAAATGTCTTTCTCAGTAAGTGGAACATCATCCATGGTGAATTCATCATTCGTGTAATAGTATCCTTTTTCTCTTTTGCTGTAAGCTATAGGAGCGTCATGCTCCATTCTCATAGCAAAAATATCTTTTTCAATAGTGGAGTGGCAAATATGTAAACCTTCTGAAGTACCATAAATTTCTTCTTCACATGCTTGCCTCAATTGTTCTTTAGTTGGGTAAGGATTATATTCATTTCGAATAGATCTATCTATGATTCTATACCTTAATAAGGCATTCTTAATGGCTGGCATTATCTAAAATTGAAAATAAATAAACGGTTGTAAGCTTGTTGAAGCAATTTGGTAAATTAAAAATACCACTAGCAAAGATGTTAAAATCTGAAAACCTACGTGCAGATTGGCAAAATAATTTCGATAATAATTTTTAATTTTTTCAGGGATAAAATGAATTATGAAGCCAGTTAAAATTACTAATAGCACCTCATAATATCCACCAACCACATCCGAGATTAATCCCCATCTAAAATCAAACATCAGTTGATAAAGCATTTCATTTGCAGTGAACCATTCAGAAAGGATATTATGACCGCCGTCCATATCTTCCCAAGAATTAGTAGACCCACTTCTAAACCAAATTCTTGTAAATGAAACAAAGTTAAAGGTGATTAGTATTCCCCAGGCTCTATTCCACCATTTGGATTTATTACCCCAAGGACTGAATTTTCTCCAAATTTTATAAATAACTATGCCGAGTCCATTTAGACCACCCCAGAGAACAAAATTCCAACTGGCTCCATGCCATAAGCCTCCCAGTAACATAGTAAGCATAATATTGACATTGGTAATATACCAGCCCTTAAACGATGGAATAAATTCGCCTAAAAGCTGAACTAGAAAAATTAGAGATAATATTAAAAAGAGTAATACCCATGATCCACTTATTAAAAAAACAAATAATACAATAAAGGAAAGTGCAATTACACTGAATAAAGACCCTCTTCGGTTTCCTCCCATTGGGATATACAGATAATCTTTTAACCAAGTTGACAAAGAAATATGCCATCTTTTCCAAAAATTACCACAATTATCTGCTTTGTAAGGAGAATTGAAATTTTTTGGTAAATAAAATCCCATAATCATGGCGATTCCTGTAGCTATGTCCGTGTACCCAGAAAAATCAGCATAAACTTGTAATGAATAACCATAAAGTGCCAATAAATTTTCAAGACCTGAAAACATGCTTGGGTTATCAAAAACTCTATCAACAAAATTAACTGCAATATAATCTGCCAAAAGAAACTTTTTAAGTAGGCCATTTAATATCCAAAAAACAGCCAATCCAAATTCTTTTTTTGTGACCGTGTATGGCTTGTAAATTTGGGGTATAAACTCTGATGCCCTAACTATTGGCCCAGCCACCAACTGAGGAAAAAACGAGACATAAAATGCAAAATCAATCACATGCGAAACAGGCTTTAACTTCTTTCTATAAATATCAATGGCATAAGACATCGTTTGAAACGTATAAAATGATATACCAATTGGTAATAAAATTTGATCTACACGAAAAGTAGAACCAACAAGCTTGTTGGTGGCAAGTGCAAAATGATTTATGGGGTGCCAGGAGGAATCGAAAATGGCATTGAAAGAATCGGCAAAGAAATAGGCATATTTAAAATACACTAACAGCGTTAGATTTATTGTAATGCTAACCGCTAACCAAAGAGTGGCTTTTAATCCATCTAAATTTCGATAGATTCTTTCGCCAATTACAAAGTCAAGAATGGTTGAAAAGAGTAAGATGGAAAAGAAGAACCCACTGGTTTTGTAATAAAAATAAATACTCACCAAGAAGAGAAATAAACTTCTAACTCGAAGCCTTTTGTGAAATAAGCTGTAACCCGCTAGAACAACAAGAAAAAATATCCAAAACGGATACTCTGTAAATATCATCGGATGTTCCCCTTGATTTAGAAAAGGAGAAAATATCTTTTCTACAAATTTAGAAACGTCAAATTCTCCCATTTTTTTCTAAAAATTCTTTGTATGATTTTAGGAAGGCTTCAAAAAACAAATCACCTGTTAATTTATAACCTTTAGTGGTAAAATGAATTTTATCAGATTTGGCAAGACCATTTTCTTCCCATTTAACGATGCTATTCATCCCACCCATAATGGAAAATAAATCCCAAATTACGCCATCGTATTTTTTAGCTAACTTATACATTGTTTTTTTAGCTTCTACCACCCGTTCATTTACCACTTTCCTCTTATAATAACTATCATTATTTGTCGTAAATAAAAAATTTGCATCTGGATATTGCTCCTTGATCAAACTGATTAAGGTGTCATAATTTTTAAAATACGTTTCTGATATAAAAGAGGGTTCATATGCATCATTGATTCCAATAGAGAAAATGATCAAATCAGGATTGACTAGATCAATTTGATCCATAAAATATTCGCATCTTAAATAGCTAGGCACACTAGCTCCATTTACCCCAACTGAGTGATACGTAATTCCCTTTAATTGTGATGTAAAATTTAGTCCAAATAATGAAAATTTTCCTTTTTCATGGCTTTCTCTTTCAATCAGCACTTCTACTGAGTCAACTAGATTGGATAAGATAAATGATTGTCTGTTAGTATCTAGCTCTATTGAAACAATCGAGTCAGTAAGTATATCTATACAATGATTATTTAAAGAATCATGTACTAAAAAGTCTATTTGATCAAAATAACAATTCACACAATGTTCTTTGTTTACATAAAAAGTAATTAATGATGTAGAGTCAATTAACTCTGCTCTAGCCCCTAAAAGACCAAATGGGGAACGGTGATAAGAAACTGAATTTCTAAAGCCTTTCCATTTTCCATTGTGAGTTGTTTTTAAATAGGGTGATGCATTAGATTTCATTAGCTTAAAAGGGAAATACAAACCTCTTGCAGCGCCATTATAGGGGACAATATGCTGAAAGTGATCTCTTAATCTATTGGACCAAACGTCTGCTTGAATATGTGAACCACCAAATTGGATAATATTAATTTCATCTCCTCCATAATGCCATTGATTATGTATTTTACTTAAAAAACTACTCCACTTCTTTTTATTAAAAATCACCAGTTCATTATGCTTTTCATCTATAAAATCATACTGCATATGATCGTGTGGATAATGCTGAGTGTAAGAAAAATAACTAATCAACAAGCCAAAATATATGCTTAGGAAAATCTTCATTCTTATTTATTATGCTTATAAAAGGTGTAACAGTCCATCAAGTCTGCTATAAACATATCTGCTACTTCTCTAGCCCCTTTGTTTGTAAAATGAATGTAATCTCTTGCTGCAAGGGGGGGCTTCAATTTAACCCAATCTTGAATGGATCCTTCTCCTCCCATATTCAGGTAGGTATCCCAATAACAAGAATGGGTTTCAAAAGCGGCTTTTTTGAGGGCCTCACGGACTTCATTAATGAAAGGATAAGTTATAAATGATGTAGATTCTTTTTTAGCCATATCTGCTGGACCTATTACAATAACTTGAGCTTTTGGATTTATTCTTTTCAGTTTTTTTATTTGGCTTTTAAAGTAATTACCATACCGTGCGCTGCGCTCAATACTTTTCATGTAGGGTATAGCATTTCCACCAAATTCTAACAAGAATAAATCTGGTGATAATTGAGTTAACATTTCTGAAAGACTGGTTTTATCAATTCTCGCAAATTCAGTTCCTGATGCCCCTCTTAAAGGTATATTATCAACTACTACTCCATTATTTCCTTCCAGAGCAATTCCATATACTAGAGGAGAAGATGTAGATTTGATTTTAATTTCAAAGTAAGATGGTGCCCTATTAAAGCTTATTGATTTCTTTTGAATTTGAGATGACGGAGAAATGGTATCTACACGAATAATAGAGTCGGATAAAAGATATGAAAATATCGTAGTGTCCTGATTTGTGAAAAAGATGTCAAAATTGGTGTAATTACGACAATGTTTGTATGATTTAGTTGGTTTTCCGATTTTAATCCATCCTTCATAAATTAAAGCCGAATCTATTATTATCGGTTCGATTTCACAAAATGAAAATAGAGCTCCATACCTTTTATGTTTTACTATGGTATCAATATAAGGTCCAAATCCAGTTCTACGAATCCAATTAGAAGAACATTCATTTTTAATGCTGATCTTTCTAGTTGCAGGAATTACAGCATATGCGCCAGCCCCTAGCCCTCCAAAATCTTTTTGTAACCTTTCTCTTAATCTCCCCGAAATTCGATCTGCTTCAATCTGCGAATCTCCGTAATGCATCACCCGTACCTTTTTATTTTTTGCTTTTTCTAGTTTTTTAAAAAAGGGAAATAATATGGTTATATCATTTTGAGGAAATTGGATTTTTTTCTCCGCGTTTAGTACCGAGTCTTCATATTTTTTTCTAATTAACTCCTCTACTTTTTTAATACTATCTGCTAAAAACTTTTCTCTTGCAATTATGGAATCTAAATTGATTTCATTTTTCAGTTCAATGGGCTCTGCATTTAAATTTGAATCTAAATATGTTGTTTTATCAAAAAAATGAAGGTTAACTTGACCGATATGAATGCCGTTTTCAGGAAAAATGAAAAAGACCATCAATATAGCTGCAAACAATGAACAGAAATACAATAGTGCGTAATAGGGTTTTATGGATTTTTCTTCTTTAATCTTATTTTATCATTTTTAATTTTATATCGATTGAATGCATTAATCTCTTTTACTGAGCAGTCATATTTTTTAGCAATTTCCCAAAATTGTAATGAGTTATCCTCTTGAAATGTATATTCTTCTAAATGTTCACTATTCTCCTTTCTTCCAACAATAATATTCTGATCCACATATATTAATGAAGAATTTAGGTTATTCCATTCCATTAAATTACTTACTGAGACATTGTATTTTAGTGCGATTTTCCCTAACACATCACCTTTAACAACTTTGTGTTTTTTATTTTTCATTAAAAGGTCGCTTTTAAAAAATAAATTTTCATTTAGTGAATCTTGAAATGTAGAAATTTTAGATTCATTTTTCTTTAGAAAATCTCCTACATCTTTGTTTAGCAAAATGGGGTAATCTGCTGGCAATACATTTCTAAGTAAAACCTGATTATTTTCCAAGATAAGATCAAAATCTAGTTTTATAAAATCATATATAGCATCAAAACTAAGAGGCTTCAAAAAACTAAAATAGGATTGGTTTTTTTCTGTTCTTTTATCATATGTTTTATCATAGTGAAAACTGACAGAATCTAATTTCAAAAGCATATTAATCCCTTGCATATTAGGAGCAGGTAAATCTGGTCTTTTTTTCTGATTTAAAACAAAATTTGGAGATATTAAAAAAGCAAGTAAGGTGGCTTTCTTTTGACCATAAATTTTCCAAAGACGATTCAATTCATTGGCAGCTGCAATTGTTGATTTTTTATAATCAAGCCTTTCATCAATAAAATAATTCATGATTAAGCCATTGTTCAAGGCGGTAATGTAATTTAAATTCCATAGACCAACTCCTAAATGACTGGGGGATTTAAAATTAGAATAAGATGTAATGAGGGGAATTTTTGAAAAGGAGAGAGGTAAATCAAATGGTTCAAATACAGAATCCATATAATTAACCATATCTAAATGATCACAAATCAAGGATTTTATTTTTTTTCTTTCTTTTTTACTAATTATGGATGTGCCGTAAGTAGAATGGAATTTAATATGACACGTATGATCTTCATTATACTGTAAGTCGTTCAATGGTAGATAAGCACTTTGCGCATTTATCAACGGGTTAATGATGATGAAAAATAATATACCTAATCCACATGATTTATACACCTTATAAAATTGACTTATTTAAGTGAAAGGAACATAGAAATTCAAAATAATTTTTAACAGTTAAAAATGGAAAATCAAGTAAATTCCGTTCCGTACAAATTCATACTTATTACTTTTCTCTTCAATATTGTAAAGATTCATACTCAGGATTTAAAAGATTAGTAAAAAAATCACTCTATCTGACACCACTTTTAATGTAGACTTCAATTATTGGATTAATGGTTCTATTTTAATATTGGATTTAACGGAGTTGTGCTCTATAACTAGGCTGGTGGCAAACAGAATTCAATGTCTGTATAAGGAAAACAAAATACAAGTGGGATTATTACATATTATTTAATTTCAGAACTCGATTTTAAAAGGGGAGCTTTAATACAATTTAAAGGAGTTCTTGCAGTTGGATTTACTGTCTTTTTAGAGGATTTCTACCGTTAAACTATCGTCTGTTTTAACCACTTTAGTAAGGCCTTGTTTACCTAACGATTTAATAGACTTATCCCACTGTTTGTTTGATAAACCCGATAAGTTTTTGAGCTCAACAAGGTCCATCTTTTTATTTTTTGATAACGTATCAAAAATAATTTTTTCGTTCTCCGTGAGATTATTTTTCTGGT
>CACAYQ010000021.1 GCA_902536695.1 uncultured Bacteroidota bacterium
AGAAATGCCTTCTAAGACTAGAGGTCAAAGCACTCAAAGTCAATTAGAAAGAGAAATGCCTTCTAAAGAAAAACCTAGTTCTGTTAAACCTTCATCTGAGAATGCCGCTAATAACGCATTTTGTAACGGATGGAGAGACGGATACATTAAAGAATGGAATGCTAAGTCAGAAGAAGTAGTAATACCCATCGTACCTCCATGCGAAGTAAAACTAAATTTAGAAGGATATAAAAATGGCTACAAAGCTGGAATGAAAAGAGCACAGTTAGATAAAAAATAAATTACTTATTATTGTGTTTATCTAAAGCCTCCTTTTTTGGAGGCTTTTTTATTTTATATAAATGCGTGCTTATGAAATAGTACCTTTTTTTAAATTTCATCATTTAAAGTGTCAATTATCAAATATACTTAAGCCTCAACTAGGGAACTCTTAACTATTAAGTCTTCCAATATATTCTTTCTGATCGACATCTCTTTTTTACATCATACTCCCCCACCCTTTTTAAATAAAATATAGTAAATCCTTTTAATGACGTCATATTACTATAATTAACTTATTCGCCATAAATCTTTAAAGGACATTTGTTTAAAATTTGACTAAAATTCATCTTAAAATTTTTCTAAAATTATGCCAGAAATAAGGTTTATTCATATTATTTAAAAAGATAATTTAACTCCAAAATTCCAGGTGCGTCCAAAACCAAAATAGCCTTTATTTCTAGTATAAAACTCAGGTTGATCTGGTCGATATAGATTGTTGTTTTCATCTAACGTATTGGTATTAAGTTCAGCTAAATAAAGTGTATTAAACAAGTTGTTCACATTAAATCTTAATGACAAAAAATTATCGTTTATTTTTCTTCTGTAGTAAACACCTATTCTGGCAATGCCATAAATAGGTAATTTGGTTACTTGACCACCTTCCTCATAGTATTGTGGATCCCATATATTGTATGGAGCATAAAGTTCATCTGCTACATAATAAGTAGTATTGATTGAAAAATTCTTGAAGGGTCTAAATTTCAGGGTTAAACTATATGTGACCTGTGCAGCATCTCCAACTTTAAGTCCTTTAGCATATAATATTTTGACCGAGTCTGATGAATCTGCAGTGAAATTACCAAATGCATCAAGAATCGTACTTCTAGAATTTATATTATTGGTATAAACCCAATCCCCCAATGAGACCATTCCTGACATTGAAATTTTATCAGATAAGTTCATATTAATTTCTGCTTCTAAACCTTTATGTGTTTGTGATATTCCATAAAAAAGATAAAACACATCATACCTAGGATGCCCTAAAGGAGGTGCAAACCTTCTTGAGTATTGTCTGTCTTTCCACTCAGTATAGTAAGCATTTATATCAAAGTCAATTAATTTGTTATAATAACTGTAGCCAATTTCAAAAGCCCGAACTGACTGATTTTTTGCATTTGTATTTATATCATTTTGATAATTAAGAAAAATATTATTAAAAATGGGTTGCTTGGAAAAGTATCCAGTATTTACAAAAACCCTCATGTTTTGGTTAACATTAAAATTAAAACCTGTCTTAAAAGTACCTCCATTAAATATTTGCCAATCCGTAGTTTGTAAACTATCGTCATCCATGTAATTAAAATAATCAATTCTTTTAAAGCCTTGATTAGACAGAGAAAGAGAACTAAAGAAGGAAAATTTATCATTGGAATACTCTATCTGTCCAAAAACACCTAACCACTTTACAATGCCATCATTATGGTAGAGTAAGTTGTTATTATTTAAATAAGAATTCTCCGAAAAACTTCCAAATGATGAGCCTGATTCATAGTCTATAAAATTGGATGAATTATTCATATCAAAAGAAGAAAGATAAGTGGTATTTCCTAAAAGGTTTTCAACTTTCCTGAAATGTTCACCCACATAATATCTCATGTCAATACCACCCACAAAACTTAAATTTTCATTGATGTTATGCTCTAATGTAGAAATAACACCATACCAAATGTGTTTATTTACACTTGCTGTTCTTATCCATCCGTCTCCAGTTTGACCCCCTTGTAAATCATCTCTTACGGTATCTGGCTCATTATTATATCCACCAAATGCAGCTATATAATCTCCATTATTGTATGCAATTATACTGTCAAACATAACTTGTCCTGAACTATCATGAACACCAATTCCAAAACCATGGAAAGAATCATAGCCAGACCAGTTATCAACATTGTCATTTTGAAGGCCCCTACCTCTCGCAGATGTACCACCACCATTGCCGGTAGATACATAAAAAGCCGTTTTAAGTTTTGTATACGATGAAAAATTCAAATAGTGATTAATAAAAGCCTTGGGTTTATGATAGAAGTTTTTCCTCCAAGAAAACACTTTTCCATCTAGATATCCCCAACCAGGATTAAACTTTATTCCTCTTGATAGATTATCTATTGAATCATTTACAGGGCATCTAAACGTAGATAAAAAAACATTATCATAGTTATTATGAATTGATCTTCTATTATGCATCTGAGGTGCACCAGTTATAGTTGCAGAAATTCGTTGTTTTTGACTTATGTTATAATTGGCTGAAATAAAATAAGAATACGCTTTAAAGTCAGTTCCATCAATGTACCCGTTTCCTCTAGTATGAGTCAATTGCATGGTGGCAGCAAGACCATTGTCAAGTAAGCCAGATGATAAAGAAGTACTGTATTTTGTATATCCGTCATTCCCTATTGAGGTACTTACATTACCTCCCTTTTTAAATTCAGCTGCATTTGTTAAAATATTAATGGTTCCACCTACAGCCGGAATAGCCAATTTTGAGGCACCTAATCCCCTTTGTACTTGCATTTTATTCGTTACATCTGCTAATCCTGACCAATTAGACCAATAAACCCAACCTGTTTCCATATCATTCACTGGAACACCATTTATCATGACCGCAATATTATTCTGCTCAAACCCTCTCACATTAATTCTTGAATCACCAAATCCCCCACCCTCTTTCGTTACATAAACGGAAGGAGTATTTCTTAAAATTTCAGGAAATTCTTGATTACCTAGATTTTGCTCAATGTACGTTGCTGAAATGGTTGTAGCAGCTACGGGAGTCATTCTTTCTTTAGCAATATCTGCTATTACCTCCACTTCATTCAAACCAAGTGAAATAGGCTGCAGTTCAATAACCCCTAAATTATTCCGTCCATTTGTAAGGTTAAATTCCTTTGAGAGGGATTCGTAACCAATGTAACTTACATTAACAGTTGCTTTCCCTACGGATAAATAATCAATTTTAAATTCACCTGAAACGTTTGTAATTACACCCTTTCTTTGATCTTCTATTAACACGCTAGTCCCAACTAAAGACTCACCACTTAGGGCGTCAGTTACGTAACCTACAATGGAACAACTACCTGCAGTTTGTGCATAGATTGGTGAATCAAGAGCTAAAAGAACAACTATTAGTAATAGAAGTCTATTCAACTATAATAGAATATGAGTTTCCTTCAGAATAAAGCATATAATTTCCAGAACTTAGTTGACCTAAATTAATAGTATTTATTCCACTATTCAAAGTAGTTTTTATAATTACTAAACCTTTCATATTAAATATAAAAGCATTAGTGATTTTTGGAGAAACAATTTGTATAAAATCACTTGTTGGATTTGGATAAATATCCAAAACAGTATTTCTGTTCTCGATTAAACCAACAAACTGATTAATATCAGCAGCATCTCTAGGGAGGAGTTTATATGCTCCATAATTGTATGTCATAGGCCCAGTCACATCATAAAAGTAATTTATGATGGGAGTGTAGGAAAAAAGAAGGTCATCTACCGTTAAATCACCCGTACCGTCATTAATAATCCATTCTCCAAACCCTGCAGTATCATTCACACAAGTTGCATTCGTGACTTGTACCATACATCCCTCAAAGTCTTCCGAATTTGCAGCTGCTGTAGTACAGTTATTTACGCTGTAGCTGTTTCCTGTTGAAATAACTTGGACATTGGTTACGTTTACTAGCTCTGTCAAATCAAAATACTCATCCACTTCCCCATCAAGTATAACGGAGTCACCAATATTCACCACATAATCTTTAGTGTAGACATAAACACCACTCCAAGCACCACTTCCTGAACTTATAAAAAAGGTACTGTCAGACCGAACGGCAGTAACAATTCCACCTGTTATGATTTGTTGATTAACATAATTAGAATTCCCGTTTGGATCCGTAGTATATTGAATATCATAAACACTAACCGTATCAATTGTTGGTGGAGGTGTTGAACCCTCATTTATAGTAATATTATCAATTTCCCATGTACTCCCTGAACTTGAAGAACCAAAATATTCGTAGGCGATGTATGTTGAAGAAGATTTGTGAGCTGACAAATCTACATCACCAGAATTTGTCCAACTTCCCCAGGTAGTATTGTCCACGTCCCATAATGCCTGAGAAGTAATGTCGGTCCATGTACCTTGTTGTGTAGGATTACTTGTGCCATCATAATCAGTTGATATGTATAGGACAAGTGGAGCACCTGGCCATTTCATAATGGTTTGGAAATTTAAAATCGGTTGAGTTGAGGATGAAAGATCGACTCCTGGCGATATTAACCAAGTATTTGCAGGAACATTTCCACTATTATAATTAGTACATTTTGCAAAATCATCCCCTCCAAAAGAATCAACGAACCAATTAGTAGTGTCTATAATAATTTGAGTAGTCCAGCCACCTGAAGTTAAACTCAAATCATTAAAATCTTTTGAGAGATATTGAGCAGTTGTTATGTTCCAACATAAAAACAAGCTTAAAGAGAAATTTAATTTTTTCATGCTTCTAATTTAAACAAAACATTAGGTTTTTTTGATGCCATAAATTATATTTATTTAAACTTTTTATAAACAAAAGGTTTCTAAAATATGGAACTGTGCCGAAGCTAACACAGCTTTAATAAAAAACGGAATTAGTAAAATAAAGTTCATGGAAACAATAAATGAAAACATAGAAATCGCAAGAACTATCCAATCTGATTTTTACACTTCAAATGATTTATTTCAAATTTCCAAAGAAAAAATTTTTGCTAGGTCGTGGCAAATTTTATCAGATGACAATCAACTTAAATTAAATGGAAGTGCCTTACCTATTCAGTTTGTAGACGGATTTGTAGAAGAGCCTCTTGTACTTATAAACAATCAAAACAACATAAATTGTTTTTCAAACGTATGTACACACAGAGGTAATTTATTAATTGAAAATAGTTGTCAACTCAATAAACAAATTACATGTAAATACCATGGAAGAAGATTTGACTGTACAGGAAAATTTATTTCTATGCCAGAGTCTAATGACATGAAAAATTTTCCTTCCAAATCGGATAATCTTACTCAAATTAAAACAAAAAAATGGCAACAGTTTATTTTTGGAACTTTAGAAAGTGACATTGAATTCGATAAGTTTTTTTCTCCAATTCTAGAACGAGTTGGTTGGATGCCCATACAAGATTTTATTTTTGACCCAACTGCTTCGAGAGATTATTTAGTTAAGGCTAATTGGGCTCTTTATTGTGATAATTACCTAGAGGGATTTCACATACCTTTCATACACAAAGACCTTGCTAAAACCTTGGATTACTCTAAATATAAAAGTGAGATTTATCCTTATTGCAATTTGCAAATTGGAATCGCCAATGGGGGGGAACATTCATTTGACTTACCCACTCAATCTATAGACTATGGTAAAAATATAGCAGCGTATTATTTTTGGGTGTTTCCTAATATGATGTTTAATTTCTATCCATGGGGATTATCACTCAACATTGTAAAACCAATCCATCCTAAATTAACAAAGGTTGAATTCAGGACCTATATATGGGATAGTTCTAAATTAGAATTTGGAGCAGGCTCCATTTTGGATAAAGTGGAAAGAGAAGATGAAGACATTGTAGAAAAAGTGCAAAAAGGGGTGACATCAAGATTTTATAAGCATGGAAGATTTTCACCTAAAATGGAAAAAGGGGTTCACCATTTTCATCAATTAATCTCCCAATTTATGAACAGGACCTGATTTGGCAATTTTGATGCTTAAATAGGCAAAAGTTAACGTCATTACAGGACTTATTAAATTAAAAAAGCAATAAGGTAAATATACCAAAGTTGAAATTCCTAATACACCAGCATGTGTAGCACCACATGTGTTCCATGGTACCAAGGGAGAAGTAACTGTAGCTGTGTCCTCTAGTGTTCTACTTAGGTTTTTTGGATGTAATCCATACTTTTCATAAGAATCTGCAAACATTCTTCCAGGCACAACTATGGCTAAATATTGATCAGATGCTGTTACGTTCAAAAACATACAGGTACTTGAAGTGGTTAGGACTAATGATTTCCTAGACTTAACAAAATAAAGTAAGGAAGAAGTAATTGTGCTCAAAAAACCTGTCACTTCCATAATTCCTCCAAAGCTCATTGCACAAACAATTAGCCAAATCGTATTTAACATACCAGACATTCCTCCTGTAGAGACCAAACTATCCACACTAGAATTACCTGTATTAATTTCAATGTCTACCGTCATAGCGTTCATAACAGACATGTAAGCATTTTTCAGATAGGATAGAGAATTTCCTATTTCATATTCATTTAAGCTGAAAATTAATTCAGGCTGAAAAAAAACAGCGTACAATCCACCAGCTATTGTGCCGATAAACAAAGCAGGTATAGCAGGTACTTTTTTTATGATGAGTGCGATTACCAGAACAGGAATCAAAAGTGACCACAAACTAATATTATATGTGGATGAAAGTGCATTTTGCATGACAGAAACCTGTTCAAAACCTACATCACCATCACCAATATTAATCCCTATAATTAAGAATATAATCAATGTTATTATTATGGAAGGTATGGTAGTATACATCATATATTTAATATGTGTTATTAAGTCTGTGCCCGCCATGGCTGGTGCCAAATTTGTAGTATCTGAAAGGGGTGACATTTTATCACCAAAATAAGCTCCAGAAATGATAGCGCCTCCAATTAATCCTTGACTCAAACCAAGAGCTCCACCAATACCAAGCATGGCAATTCCAATTGTGGCAATCGTAGACCAACTGCTACCGGTTGCTAAGGAGACAACGGCACAAACCACACAAGTCGCAAATAAAAAAATAGTTGGATTTAAAATTTCTAGCCCATAATAAATCATAGACGGTACAATACCGCTCAGCATCCAAGTGCCAGCCAATGAACCAATTAGTAATAAAATTATTAATGCACTCATTGCTGATGAGATACTTTTTACAGCCCCCTCTAACATTGATTTCCAAGAAACTCCATAAAAACCACCTATTACTGCTGCTACAGCACCTGCAATAAGCAAACTTAATTGGTTTGAACCAGAAGTTGTATTATCTCCAAACAACCAAACATTGATACTTAATAAGATGATTAATACTAAAACGGGAATTAACGAAATGAAAAGTGGTGTCTTTTGTTTATCCATTTATCAACAAAAATATTAAAATCAGAATGAATGTCAGTAAAACAGAGTTTTAAAAATAATTTTTAGTTTTATGGATAAATCAATTGTAATCAACTTTTTTATGAAAATTAATTTCGTTTTCTTACTACTTACTTCTTTAGTTCTTGTAAATCCTAATTATTCACAAGATGAACTAGATAAAAGATTACATGTAAAAGGTAAAGTTCTCCATTCTATGGGAAAGGTTAAAAATGTTAGCATACGAGTTATTCATCACGATGGAATAATAGACACCATATTTGCTAAAAATGGAAAATACAATTTGAGCTTAGAATTAAATCATAAGATTCTAATTGAATTCGAATGCATCGATGAAGATCACTACACCAAAAGAATTGCATTCAACACTAATGTACCAAAATCCATAAAAAAAATTCCCACTTTTGATTTGACCATAAATTTAGTTGAAAAAGAACTTTGGAAAATAAAAGAAGAAGATGAAGATATTCTAGATTTACCTGTGGCCTATTTAACCTATGATAGCCGAAAGGGAATTTGGTTTGATCGAAACCAACAATACAGCAGAGTAATTAATAAAAAAATGAAAAGTTTTGGCATCTATTAATTGATATACTTATTGTATTTTTGATCTATGCCTAGGATTTGGACATTATCCATATTTTTTTTTCTTTTTGCTTTTAAGGTCTCTTCTCAACTAGCACCGTCATTCACTTCTGATACTCAAATCGGTTGCTCCCCCTTAGTGGTTAATTTCAATAATACATCTCAAAATGCAACTAATTATGTTTGGGATTTCGGAAATGGCATTCAATCTACTCTTACTAATCCTTCAACTACCTACACGAGTCCTGGCTTTTATACTGTAAAACTCATTGCTCAAAATGCAACAGATACAGATTCTATAATTCAACAGAATTACATCCAAGTTTTGGATTTACCAACCGCCATGTTTTCTGTGGTATCTATCTCAAATTGTTTGAGTGACAATTCATTTGATTTTAACAACGCTAGTTCTGGTGCTGTCAGCTATACATGGGACTTTAGTGATGGAAATACTTCAACAGCTATTAATCCATCTCATCAATATAATTTAACTGGAGCGTTTAATGTAACTCTTGTTGCAACAAACTCTAGTGGTTGCAGCCATGATACCACAATTGGCCCTATTCATGTTTACCCCAACCCTAACCTTTTAGCAAGTCTTGATACGAACTTATTATGTGATAGTAATACCGCAGTAAATTTCACAGCTTCATCGTCAAATACTAGCATTGCCAATTGGTCTTGGATAACTGGAGATGGTAATATTTCTAATACAGTTGTAGGTAACTTAGCCTATAACTATAATGGAACTGGAATTTTCAACCCCACTTTATTGGCTACGTCTACTAATGGTTGCATAGATTCAGTCGCTATAGGGACATTAAATATTGTTGAACTTGAAAACTATTCCATAACAAGTTCGTCAAATTCAGGCTGTCCTCCCCTACTAGTAAATTTTAATCTATCACCCAATCAAAATATTCAACAGATTTCATGGGACTTTGGAGATGGAGGTTCTGCAAATACAACACCCAGTTCATCTCACACATTTGACTCTAGTGGGGTTTTTACAGTACATGCCACTATTACTGACGCTAATGGTTGTATTCAACAACAATCACTAAATAATAACATTACTGTTGCTCAAACCCCAACAGCAACTACTGTTGTAAGCAATAATATTGGATGTCCACCACTAAATGTTCAATTTGATATTACAACAAACTCATCAAATACCATTTTATTGGATTATGGTGATACCACTGTCACTTCAACTAATGCGAATTCAAGTTATAATTATGTAAATAGTGGGGAATACTACCCTACACTACTTTTAACAGACATTAGCGGATGTCTAACCACTTATAATTTAGACACTGTTCAAGCTGGATTAGACTTAACAAATTTTTTGGCAAGTCCATCTACGGGTTGTGCTGCATTGGAGGTAGATTTTACTAATACTGCTCCGCCTTCTGCCACTTCTTTTCATTGGGATTTTGGTGACGGAAATACGTCTACTGATCCTAATCCAACACATTTATATGATACCATTGGAAGTTATGATGTCATATTTAGTTGTTCTGATAATTCTGGTTGCTCATCTTCCTACACAATTCAAAATATGATCACTACCTATGGAGAAGATGATGTTGTACTTCCCAATCCTGACACTATATATGCTTGCTCTCCTTACACTTTTGTTGCTGATGCAGGAAACATTGGAAATACGTATTGGAATTGGGATTTTGGAGATGGTAATTTTGCATCTGGTTCTAACGCTACAAATAATTACACTCAACCTGGAATATATACAGTATTGTTAAACGCTGATGCACCAAATGGGTGTATGTATAACATTACAAATTATGCTATCATCAAAATAGACGACAATATGGATATTGATCTAAATATTACCATTGACAACTCATGTGGTAATGGATTAATTAATGTAATAAATAATTCTAATGGAGTAATTGATCATCTTTGGGACATGGGTGATGGCGGTGTGGTAAGGACAGCTGATGTCAATCACTCATTCAATACGGAAAACTCCTACGTGGTTACCTACCAAGCATTATCACCATCAGGGTGTATAGTTACCCAAAACATTCCGGTTATTTTTAATTGTGATGCTAATAACAACCCAATTCAAAATCCAATTCCCATAGTGATTGAAGAAGATAGCACAGGTCCAGATTCACTAATAACTGGTCCTTTAGTGGACCCTATTACTAATAATGTAATTACACAAACATGTGGTCCTGAGTTGGTTAATTTATCTTCTCCATTTAGTGGTGCAGCTCAGTATTTTTGGGACTTTGGTGATGGAAACAATTCAAATGATCAAAATCCAACTCATCTTTATCAAAATGCTGGAACATTTAATTTAACTCACTATGCCACATATCCCAATGGAGATAAAGACACTCTAATAATCAATGGTTTTGTGGATCAATATTTATTAGATGCCGAATTCACAATAACCAAAACAGAACTATGTAACGAAGCAAATTATCAATTTTCCAATTTAAGTTCAAACGCAACAGCATGGACTTGGACCTTAGATTCAAGTGTTATTTCTAATCAAAATAACGGAAATATTACTCTACCTCTAAATGACTCTGTTTCTATTTTAAACCTAAAGATTGAAGATAATTATGGTTGTATTGATGAGAAACAACAGAGTATATTTTTATATCAACCCCTTGTACTTATAGAACAAGACACTTTTGTCTGTACACAATCTGCGAATGCTTTATTTGAGGCAAGTGTAATTGGAGATCCTATACATAGTTGGGATTTAGGTGATGGCACAACATTAGGCCCAGATACAGCAGTTTATCATACTTACAATCAAAACGGGTTTTACCACATAAAGCTTTCATTAGAAAATCAAGGATGTACAAGAATCATAAATTTAGATTCCGTTGAAGCATATCAGCCAAACTCTTTATTCTCACCACTAACTATAGGACCTTTGTGCCATAGAGACAGTGTTCTTCTACAAGCGGATGACAATAGCTTCAGCAATAATAAATATGAATGGTCAGGAGCGACTTTACTAGGATCGGGTGATTCCACTTGGATTCAATTTAATGACACTGCATCAACCAATATTAAACTAAGTATTAAAAAAAGAGGATGTAGAAGTACAACTAGTTCAGATACCGTTATTATTAATAAAGCAACTGCTAATTATTCATATAATCAGTTAAGTTATTGTGTTCCCATTGATGTTATTTTTCAGGACTCTTCCATAAATCCAATCGATTGGAATTGGCAATTTGGAGATGGAAACACTTCAACTCAGCCAAATCCAATGCATCAATTTTTATCGATGCCAACAGACAGTACAACACTTACTATTACCGATATCAATGGTTGCAAAGACTCCTTAAAAGCAGTAATAATAAATGAGTTAGATGCAGAATTCATAGCTAGTGATACAATAACATGTGTTAATACAAATATAACTTTTACAAGTCTTGACGATGTAGTTAATTTTTGGGAATGGGACCTTGGAGATGGTACTATTTCAAATGATTCAATTGTCATTCATCAATATCAAAACCCAGGTAACTATCAAATCAAACTAGTTGTTTCAGATGGTCAGGGATGCAATGACACCGTTATGAAGCTAAATTATATTGAGGTTCAAGAAGTGGTAGCAGATTTCACCTACAACCCACCAGCCAGCTGCCCCCCAATAGTTACCACATTTACTAATAATTCTACTAATGCAGACAGTTATTTATGGGATTTTGGAGATAGCACTTCTTCAATTGTATATGAACCTGCACACATTTATTCGGATCCAGGCACCTATTTTGTGACTTTAATCGCTTCAAACAACAACGGATGTGCAGACACATTAAATTATCCAGATTCTCTTTATGTTCCTGGACCACAACTTAATTTTAGTGTAAATCAGTTAATTGGTTGTGATAGTTTGTCGGTTCAAGTATCAGACCAATCACTTTATACTGTTAATTATAGTTTTGATTTTGGAGATGGAACGGTTGTACAATCTCAAAGTGCTTCACATACTTACACAGTTACTGGAAGCTATCAAATCACCCTTGTGGGTGAAGATGCTGCTGGTTGTCAATCATTTCTAACTTATTCTGACACAATTCATGTGTACCCAACTCCAACAATTGACATACAAATATCAGACTCTAACATTTGTTTAAATGATAATATTGTCCCCTCAAACAGTACCATAAACGCAAATAATCACTTTTGGATATATAGTGGACAAAATTACAGCTCCCTAGAACCCTCTATTAACATAGATTTAATTGGTTCAAACAGCATAAAATATATAGCAGAAAATACAAATGGTGGCTGTAAAGATTCCATTGAAATTGCTGTAATTGGTCATCAAATTACAGATGTTAGCATAATTAATCCAGGTGTTATATGCACTAATGAGGGTTTGATTACATTACAAAGTTTAAATCAGAATCAACTCGGACCCTTAAGCTGGACAGGTAATGGTGTAACTAACTCTAGTCAGGGCATTTTTGACCCTAACTTAGTATCTGTTGATTCTACACTAATACATGTTGCACATGATAGTATATGTAGTAGTTCCGACAGCTTATATGTATTAATAGACAATCCCCCAGATGCAACCATTCTAACAAATGATACGATGTATTGTTATGGAAGTTCTATACTACAACCTGTTGTCCTTAACAACGGAGGAACTTGGCAAGGAATAAGCACAGATCCTGTTACAGGTACCATTACAGCCGTTTTAGATACCGGATTTTATACCTACAGCTATTTACTAGCCGATTTAAATTGTCAGGATACGGCTACATATTCCATCGAGATTCTCTACCAAAATGATGCAAGTATTACTCATCCAGGAACGATATGCGATAATTTAGACACGATTAGTCTTTCTAGTACTGATTCTGGAGGTGTTTGGAGCGGTATGCAGATAAATTCTAGTACGGGAACCATAGATATAAGCGCATTAGGAAATGGGAATTTCGATTTTATTTATAACATCTCTGGGCAATGCCCAGATTCAGATACTTTAAATTTAGAAATTCACGAATTTATTGAAGCATCTATAAATCAACTATCCGATTTCTGCGAGGGCACAGATTCGGTTCAACTTACGGCTACCACAACAATTGGAAATTGGTCTGGTTTGCTGAACACACATACACAAAATGGATGGTTTAATACATCAAATATGAATGACGGCATTTACGAAATATATTATACCATTTCTGGAAATTGCCCAGATATTGACACAATAATAATTAATATTCTTCCAAAGCCAGATATAAGTATATCAGTTTTACAAACTCTTCCTTGCATTGGCTATCAAATGAATATAGATAATCAATCTGCTAACTTAAGTAATGAGGATTATGCTTGGTATGTAAATGACAGTTTATATTATCCCAATTTTAATGAGCCATTTTTTCTGTTGGATACTGGATTTTACACCATTTCCACTATAGCATCAAACCAGTTTGGATGCACTATTGATACTGTGATTCTTGATTCATTTCCTATTTATGATACCACAGCACTACCCCAACCATCAATCATTAGATCAACTATTATCGAAAATAGTAAGGTCTACACGGAATGGAACGGAACTTCATATACACTTAATCCATTAAAAGAATACGAAATTTACAGATCTGAAAATGAAGATTCATTTATTCTAATTGCAGTTTTAGATAGTGTTTTTAATGATTATATAGATGATAATGTAGATGTTTTTAACAATAAATATGATTATATAATAAGATCTAAAAATAGTTGTGTTGTTTCTTCTCAGAATTCAAATAATGGAAGTTCAATTTTATTAAGATATGAAAGGCCTAATGATTTTGAAACAAGAATGGAGTGGAACTTTTACAACCAATGGAACAGTGGTGTAAAAGAATATAAAATTCAAAAGTTGAATCAAAACAACCAATGGCAAACTATAAATACAACAGATAAAAATACTAATGAATTACTTATAGACCAATAGAATTACTACATGAAAATCATTTTAAACAATATAGTTTTTTTAACGCTATTTT
Source organism: uncultured Bacteroidota bacterium (assembly GCA_902536695.1). Classification (GTDB taxonomy): domain Bacteria; phylum Bacteroidota; class Bacteroidia; order Flavobacteriales_D; family Parvicellaceae. Next base: position 14,096 of record CACAYQ010000021.1, read on the forward strand.
TTGCTAGCGCCTTCAATTCATTTGCACAATCATTAGGTGACCCAGTATATGATGACAATATAGATTCATACCGATTAATTGCTGTGAGTAATGATTCCATTGAAAGTATCTCTAATACTATTTCTGTTGAAAAACCTTATGCTTTATATGCACCTAATGCATTTTCTCCAGATGGGGATGGGATTAATGATTATTTCAATGTAGTTGGGCAAGGTTTGAGTAACTACATCATTGAAATTTATAATAGATGGGGCCAAATGGTATTTAAATCTACTAACATAAACAATCAATGGGATGGTAAGTTTCAACAAATTAATTCACCTCCAGGTACATATGTCTACAAAATAAAAACAACTGATTTTAGTACCGAATTAAAATTAATAAAAAGTGGAACGGTATCATTAGTGAGATGAAATGGTTAAATAACATATTGTTTTTGATTATGATCTCTTGTTTTTTAACTAATCAAGCTCAGGATCCATTATTTACACAGTTTTTTTCCAATGCTCTCTATTTAAATCCAGCAATGGCTGGCAGGGATTTAAGTCCAAGGATTCATTCCACTTATAGAAACCAATGGCCTGGTATCAACAAGGCTTACGTTACATATAATCTAGAATATGATCAGTTTGCTCCAGATTTACATGGTGGTGTAGGTTTTCAAGTAATGCATGACAGAACTGGAAATGGGCTATTAAACACTTTACAATTTTCAGGTTGTTATGCTTATCAGCTTTTAATTAACCGAGAATGGACATTAAACTTTGGAGTAAAAGCATCTTTTGTCCAAAAATCTTTTAATTGGAGTGAAGCAATTTGGGGGGATCAGCTTGATCCATCCAGAGGAAACATAAATACCTCAAATCAACCACAAGGAAATAATGCCAATTATATTGACTTTTCTAACGGTTTAATTTTATTTGGTAAAAACCTATTTGTGGGTGCCGCTTTTAATCATTTAACAAGACCAAATGAATCTTTTTTATATAACACTAATGTAGATGCAAGTGACAATCTTGCTATAAGGACTTCTTTTCACGGTGGATACAAAATAAGGATATTAAAAAATGGACTATTTCATCAAGAATTATTTGTCACCCCAGAGTTTGTGTTAGACTTTCAAAGCAATTTCAAAAGACTAAATTTTGGTACTTATTTTGTTGATGGAATTTTTGATTTGGGTTTTTGGTACAGGCATACAAGAATACAAGATGCAAATAACGCAGGTTTTGCAGCACAGGATGCAATTGTAATTGTTTTTGGAATTGAAAAAAGTAATTTGAAATTTGGGTATTCTTATGATTTTAACCTATCTAACTTAGTTAGCTCTAGTATTGGTGCTCATGAAGTCTCCATAACACTAGATATACCTTCTAAAATTGATCCATCAACCAAATTTAGAGTGATAAACTGTCCACAATTTTAAATGAGTAATATGCAAAAAGAGAGAAACTTTGTAGTCCCACACGACTTTAGTGAAGCTGCGGATAATGCATTAATGCAAGCTATTGAAATTGCTAAGCCATCAAGTAGTAAAGTACATGTACTACATGTAATTAGTAAGGAAAATGAAGTGCATGAAGCCAGAAGTAGATTAAATGAAATACTTTCATCATCTTCTTACCGAAATCTAGAAAAACACATAAAAAATGGAAGTATTTTTAATATCATAGGAGAATTTGCAGAAGAAAAAGGTGCTACCGCCATAATTATGGGGACTCATGGTGCAAAAGGTATGCAAAAAATATTTGGAAGTTTTGCCATGAAAGTTATTATAAGTACCTCTATCCCTTTTATGGTAGTGCAAAAAGATAGTGAAATCAAAAAAGTAAACCGAATTTGTATCAATATAGAGTCATCAGCTGAAAGTATGCAAATAACAAGGTTAGCAAGTTATTTAGCCAAAACATACCATGCAAAGATTCATATTATTGCAGAAAAAAGCTTTGATAAAAGTAAAGCGGTTAAAATTAAAAATAATATGGTTCTACTTAGCAAACACTTGAACAAGATCGAAGTTGACTACAAATTAGAATTATTGGATAACAATAACGATTGGGGTCAAACAGTATTAAAATACGGACGAGAAAACAGTATGGACATGTATGCTTATTCTTATGATTCTGATCGATTTTTAGCTTCCAATGATAAATTTTCTCAAAGTTTGTTATTTAATGAAGATCATATTCCATGTCTCATCATTAATGCAAAACAAGTAACATCCACTTATTTCTAAGTTTGAAAGTAAAAGAAGGAGATCAATTCCCAAACTTTGAATTGACTGATCATCTTGGCGATCAATTCACATTATATAACCAACATGATATTAAATATCGTGTGTTGTATTTTTATCCTAAAGATGAAACTCCAGGATGTACAAGACAAGCTTGTTATTTCAGAGATTATAGCCATGTTTACAAAAAATATGAATGTGAGATAATTGGTATAAGTTCAGATAATAAAAAATCACACGAAAAATTTATCCAGAAGTATGATCTTCCATTTCGACTATTAACGGATCATAAAAGTAAATTGAGAAAAGAACTTGGTATTCCCAAAGATTTATTTGGTTTGGCACCTGGAAGAGTTACATTTTTACTAAATGCAAAGCATGAAATTTTATTTATCTTTCGATCGGCATTAAACATGAAAAGTCATATTACATCTGTTTTGAATTTTTTAAGTCAAAATAAGTAATGTAAAACGTTGGTATGGTATTTGAAACATTTAAAATATGAAACGATTAATCATTATATTTTTTCTCTTTTGCTCTTTAGTAAACAATGCTCAATTAAGCAATGAATTGATTTGGGCTAGCGGAACTTTTTATCCTAAAATGATAAGAGGTATAAACTCAACAGCAGATGGATTACATTACACCTCTCAAAAAAAAGTAGATGGTACTAAAGAAATTATTAAATACACTTATACTTACAATAAAAAGGTTGCCACATTGTTTAGCAGTTCCGTAAAAGACAACTTTAATTTTGATGATTACCAACTAAGTTCTGATGAAAATTGGATTTTATTGGCGAGTGAAAAGGAATCCATTTACAGAAGATCTTCAAAATCTTTTTACTATGTATATAACTTAAAAACAAAGGAACTTAAATCCCTTTCAGACACTTCACTTGGAAAACAAAGGTTAGCTGAATTTTCACCTGACAATAGTAAAATTGCTTTTGTTAGAAACAACAACTTGTTTTATGTTACTCTATCTGATTTTAATGAAAAACCGGTCACTAAAGACGGTAAAATCAATAAAATCATAAATGGAGCAACCGATTGGGTTTATGAGGAAGAATTCAGCATTCACAAAGGTTTTGAGTGGTCACCTGATGGGAAAAAACTAGCTTATTATGTTTTTGATGAAACAAATGTAAAGGAATTTCAAATGAAAATGTATGGTACCCTATACCCAACTCATTATAAGTTTAAATACCCAAAAGCTGGAGAAGACAATTCTTTAATATCTATTCGAATTTTTGACACACAATATGATAGACATTTTGTTTTTGATGTTGGAAACAACCCTGATATCTATATTCCTAGAATAATGTGGAGTAAAAGAAGAGATGAATTAATCGTTTTTAAAATGAATAGACTTCAGAATAAGCTAGAATTGCTTTCTGGCACTTTTTCAATGGATACACCTAACAATATTGGAATTAAAACAAAACCCATTTACACTGAGAAGTGTACTACTTACATTGATATACATGATAACACATCATTTATAAATGAAAATGAATTTATATGGACAAGTGAAAAAGACGGATATAATCATATCTATTTAATCAATTATGCTAATGGTACAGAAAAACAATTAACTAGCGGTGATTGGGATGTTACCGAAGTTTATGGATATACATCTCAATCTAAAAAAATATTTTTTCAGGCCGCTAAATCACATCCTACTAAAAGAGAGATATATGCACTGTATACTAAAAACAATAAAATAGAACTCTTAACAGAAAAGTCAGGTACAAATGAAGCTAACTTCAGCAAAACATTTAATTATTTTATTAATACACATTCTAGCGCTGATACACCTTTTGAAATTACACTTCACAACCAAAAAGGTAAATTGGTTAAAACACTAGAAAAAAATCAAGTATTGAAGAATAAACTGTTAGAATTTAATCTAACTAATAAAGAATTTTTCACCATTCCCAATGAAGAAGGAATATTATTAAATGCTTGGATGATCAAACCTAAGCTGTTAGACACCCTCAAAAAGCACCCCCTACTAATGTTTGTATACGGAGGACCTGGCATAAATACCGTAAATGATGCTTGGTCTTGGAACAATTATTTTTGGTTTCAATATTTAGCTCAAAATGGATTTATAGTTGTTTCCGTTGATGCTCGAGGAACAGGTTATAGAGGTAAAGATTTTAAACATGCTACTTATAAACAGCTAGGAAAATATGAAACTGAAGATCAAATAGCTGCTGCTAAGTATTTAGCCAATAAACCCTACATTGATGAAAATAACATTGGAATTTTTGGCTGGAGCTACGGAGGCTATATGTCCTCTCTTTGCATTACTAAGGGTGCTGATGTATTTAAATCGGCAATTGCTGTAGCTCCAGTGACAAACTGGAGGTATTATGACAATATATATACGGAACGATTTATGCAAAAACCACAAGATAATGGTGAGAATTACGATATTAACTCCCCAATTAATCACGTTGAAAAATTAAAAGGAAACTACTTACTTATACACGGTACAGCTGATGATAATGTTCATTTTCAAAATGCAACTGAAATGGTAAGTGCCTTAGTTAATAAAAACAAACAATTTGAGTTTTTTGCTTATCCTGATAAGAATCACGGTATATATGGGGGTTTTACTAGACTACATTTGTATACTAAAATGACCAATTTCTTGATGGAAACTTTAATGGAAGATAACGAATGAAAGCCCTATTTATAATCATATTGATCCTTCCGTTGTTAACGTATTCACAAGACCAAATTAATTGGATGAACTGGGATCAAATGATGGCTAAAAGACAATCAGATTCTATTCCTAAAAAAGTATTTATAGATCTATACACTGGATGGTGTGGATGGTGCAAAAGAATGGATGCTACTACTTTTAAACAAAAAGCAATAGTAGATTATATGAACCAAAAATATTATGCGGTTAAATTCGATGCTGAAACTAGAGACACCGTTAATTTTAATGGTATTCAATTTGTAAATTCAGATCCTTTATTCGAAAAAAGAGCAATAAATTCAAGGGGTAAACCTCATTGGTTTGCCCATTCCATTTTAGATGGGAAATTAAGTTACCCCAGTTATGCGTTATTAGATGAAAATCTGATTCGATTAGCTATTTACAACGGATTTAAACAACAAGAAGAACTTATTGGAATTTTATTTTTCTTTGGTGCTGATCAACATAAATATTATCACAACTTACTCTATAAACAGTGGAATGAGTCAAATCAAAAAAATAAACAATAACATGATAAAAAAGCTTACCATCCTTATTCTCCTTTTTTCATCAATTCATATTGTGAGTCAAGAAAATCAATTAACCTGGTATGATGATGTTTCAAAAGCTATTCCAGTGGCTGTTGCAAAAAAGAAACCCATTATGCTCTTTTTTACGGGTAGTGATTGGTGTGGTTGGTGTATGCGACTCAAAAGAGAAGTATTTAACTTACCTGATTTTAAGACTTGGTCAGACGAAAATGTGATTTTAGTTGAACTTGATTTTCCAAGAAGAAAGAGACTTCCAGAAAATATCATGAAACAAAATAGAGAATTAGCTAAAGTGTTTGCCGTAAGGGGGTACCCTACAGTTTGGATAGTTGAGCCTCAAATCATGGAAAATAAAGTTAATTTTCTGAAAATGGGTACTTTAGGTTATGTAGCTGGAGGTCCTGAAAAGTGGATAGGGAGAGCAAATAATTTTTTAGCTAAGCCCTAAAAAACAGCTGTAAAATTGTATACAGTTCATAATGTTACTATATCTTTAAATAGTGAAGGTTTACCGATATATACAAAATTACCAAGTTGAAATACTCAATGATACGCTAACCACAGTAAATGGAATAAAGCACAAACAAAGTGCAAAAATTTCCTTTTTTGACATCAATAATAATCTGATTGAGAGAAAGGAATACGGGGTGGTTGATGTTAAATCACTTTATCAAAAAATAAAAGATAAAACCACCATTGATGTTTCTAATTGCTTGGTAAGAGGTTTTTCACTTTCTGAATATCGATCTAAGTTCAACCTTAATCAAAATGAAAAAATTGACTTAATTGATTTTTGTGCAAATGATGCTTTGTTCGAATCTGAAAAAGTTGTTGATTTTTCACTAGCTAATTTCACAGGTACTAAAGCGGATTTTACTAACGCACATTTTGGTTCTGGGAACCTTAGTTTTTTAAAAGCTGAATTTGGAAATTTCCCTGTGTCCTTTAAAGGTACAAGTTACAGCGAAGGAAATAATATATTTCAATATGCCAAATTCAATTCAGGAAAAGTAAATTTTGATAATGCTACATTTGAAAATGGAAATCTCAGTTTTATAAATACCTATTTTGGTGATGGCAATGTTAGCTTCAAAAATGTACATTTTGGTAATGGCGATGTTTCATTTGCATTTGCTACATTCAAAAAAGGTAGTGTAATATTTGATAAATCAATTTTTAATGGGGATGAAATTAATTTTTCTAAAGTTGATTTTGGAAATGGAAAGGTTGATTTTAGAAGAGTTCATTTTGGTGATGGAGAAATTAATTTTAAGGAAATTAATGTGAGTGAAGGGAATAAATTAATTTTTCGCAGAACTGAATTTGGGTCTAGTAATGTAAGTTTTAGAGAAGGTTTATTGACTAATTGCGTATTAGACTTTGAAGAAGCTACCTTCAATAACGCTAGATTGGATTTTTACAAATTATCTGCCCAAAAAATTTCACTAAACCATTGTCTTTTGAATTGCTACATTGATCTAAGAATAGATCTATGTCACACTATTGACTTATCTCAGTCTATAGTCCAAAATATAATCGATTTGAATCCCGGATTGACTAAAATGAAAATCGATGAGTTGAACTTAACTGGAGTAAGGAATATGGGAGATATATTTATTTCTTGGGATGATAATCGTGTGTTAGACCTCATTGAATGCCAAACAAATACAAACTTTCACGAAAAAGCGGAACAGTTTAGGCTCTTAAAAGAAGAATTTCGGGACACAGGAAGGTATCTTGATGAAGATAAAGCGTATGTATATTTCAAACGATATGAGTTAAAAGATCAATTTGAACAAGCTAAATCTAAAGGTACCCTTCAAACTTTGCTCTTTATTCCAAATTTTTTATTCCAACGAATTGTATTTGATTGGATAGGGTTATACGCTACAAACCCATTCCGAGTTTTGTTCAGTATCGTAATCGTAAATTTTATATTCTCGGGCATTTACAGCTTGTTATATTCCTCCGTCAATTATCTAACCTGTCTTGTATCTTTCAACGGATTGTCTGAAAAAGTATGGACCAATCTTTATTTCAGCGCCATCACGTTTTTTACCGTTGGATATGGTGATTGTTCTCCTATGGGTTACTTCAAAATTATTGCGCCTTTAGAAGGATTTATTGGTGTATTTCTTATGTCATACTTCACCGTTGCCTTTGTAAGAAAAATACTGCGATAACTTATAAAATATTTTTAAATTTTCGTATATTAGCAACAATAATTTTTTAAAACCCTTATTTCACAAAATAAAATGAGCGAAACAGCCAAATTAATTATAGAAGATAAAACTTATGAGTTACCTGTGTTGACAGGTCCCGAGAATGAAAAAGCAATTGATATTTCAAGGCTAAGAGCAATGACGGGTTATGTTACGCTTGATAAGGGATTTAAAAATACAGGGTCAACCACTAGTGCAATTACTTTTCTAGATGGTGAAAAAGGAATCCTTAGATACAGAGGATATCCCATTGAACAATTGGCCGAAAAAGCAGAGTTTTTAGAAGTTGCCTACCTGCTTATATACGGTGAATTACCTAATAAGGTTGAATACGCTAATTTTAAAAATCATATAACTCATCACACCTTGATTCATGAAGATATGAGGGTATTTTTAGAAGCGTATCCTATCAAAGCTCATCCAATGGGTATTTTAGCGGCTTCTCTTTCTACTATTTCTACATTCTATCCTGAGTCTCAAGATCCAAATAGACCAAAAGAAGCCATTGATTTAACGATTTATCGATTATTAGCTAAGGTTCCAACCTTGGCAGCTTGGGCTTATAAAAACGCAGTTGGTCAACCTGTTGTATATCCAAAAAATAAGTTTGACTACTGCGAGAATTTTGTTAATATGATGTTTGATCTTCCAGCATATGATTATGTTCCAGATCCAGTTGTGGTAAACGCCCTTAATACGCTATTGATATTACATGCTGATCATGAGCAAAACTGTTCTGCAAGCACAGTCAGAGTGGTAGGGTCATCTCAAGCCAACTTGTATGCCTCTGTTTCCGCTGGTGTTTCTGCGCTATGGGGCCCACTTCACGGTGGAGCCAATCAAGCTGTGATTGAAATGTTAGAAAACATTAAAAATGACGGTGGTAATCTAGACAAATGGATATCTAAAGCAAAAGATAAAGAAGATTCGTTCCGATTAATGGGATTCGGTCATAGAGTTTATAAAAACTTTGATCCTAGAGCTAAAATTATTAAAAAAGCAGCTGATGATGTACTGAATAAACTGGGCATAATAGATCCTGTGCTTGATATTGCTAAACAATTAGAAGAAGTAGCATTAAACGACAGCTACTTTAAAGAAAGAGGATTATATCCAAATGTGGATTTCTATTCAGGAATTATTTACAGAGCATTGGATATTCCTACAGAAATGTTTACAGTCATGTTTGCATTGGGTAGATTACCAGGTTGGATTGCACAATGGAAAGAAATGGTAGGAGAAAATCAACCTATCAGCAGACCAAGACAAATTTATACAGGATCTAAAGAAAGAAACTTTGTAGAAATAGATAATCGTTAAATCGGAATTCTATCCCAACTAATATCGTTGTGTGAAGAGTGATATGTACACACTCCATTTTCAATTACAAGTATTTGTGGTGACTCGTGTTTGACACCCAACTCCTCCTCTATTTTATTGGAAATAGACCTGTATTTCAATAAGTCAAGAAGGTAACAAGCTGCTATTTTCTGTTTTAAATTGTCTTCGATTCGGTATAGAGCCATACTGCTAATGGAACAACGTGTGGAGTGTTTGAAAATTAATATTTTTTTTTCAAATGATTTTTGCATGGCTAATTGAAAAGAGTAATTATCAGTAAGCCGTAACCAATTAAATGAGGACGTTTTTTTTATAGTAAACCAATTCATAAATAAAAAAGGCTTTACCTAAGCAAAGCCTTAAAATAAGGGTGGAAGACGGGGTTCGAACCCGCGACATCCAGAACCACAATCTGGCGCTCTACCAACTGAGCTACAACCACCATTTTGGAGGGCAAATATAATTAATAAAACGATTTTGAAAAAGAAAAAAATAACGGAAGTGTGTTGTATTATATTTATAAAAACACATGGATTTAAAACATATACTGATTTCTAAATTTTAATTAAAAAAAGATATCTACACTTCATAGCTATTCGAGATAAGAAGAAATAGTCAGGTACACTTCAAGTACAGAAGAAACACAGTCTGTAGAACAAACCTGTGAATGCCAATAATTAAACTGTTTTCTCAGCTAACTTATCTAGCTAATTTTACATCAACGGCATTAGGCCCTTTTTGACCTTCTTTGATTTCAAATGAAACTTCATCGTCCTCGTTGATGGTATCAATTAGTCCGCTTCTATGCACAAATACGTCCTTATTCGTTTCATTATCAATTATAAAACCGAAACCTTTTTCTGAGTTATAAAATTTTACTTTACCAGTTTTCATTATTGTTTTTTAGTGTTATTCTGTCTTTG
>CACAYQ010000022.1 GCA_902536695.1 uncultured Bacteroidota bacterium
TTCTGCAAAATTGTAGTTCTTATGCTCTCGAAAAAGAAGAACTCCTAAAACTAATTAGACCTGATGAGGCCAAAAGTGATAACCTAATTGTTCTTAATTCTGATTACATCAATGAAAATCCGCAGCGTGCGATTCAATATCATAATCAAGCCATAGAGCAAATCAAAAACATGCCCTTTAAGGCCTTTTATCTACTCCAAAATGGGATCATATACAATTACTATTATAATAACAAAAAAGACTCTGCCTTAAAAAGTATTATTGATGCTCAGAATATTTTTAAAGAGGACAACCTTATTAGCGAACAAATCCTGTGTGATATTTTAAAAGGTACTGTCTTTGAAAAAATGGGAGACCTGATAAGAGCTGAAATGGAATACAAAAATGCATATGAGCGTGCCAAAAAAATTAACGAGTTTAAAGTCGCATTTATTGGCTTATTGGCTAGGTATGACCTAAATAATCAAAACACTAAAAATTTTTCAGTTGACGAAAGTGTTTCTTTAATCAATAGTATTTATTCCCCCTCCCTAAAGGGATATGCATACATTTTAGTTCACAAAAGATTAATTAAAGCCAATAAAGAAAATTACTCTATTCAGCTTTTAGACAGCGCGCAGGTGGTATTTGAAAATGCTGCTATGAATATTGAAACTATTGAGGTAATCATAGAAAAAGCTCGATATTTTGAAATGATTAATAATGTAGAGAAGGTAATTCAATTAAACGAAATTATTTACAAAAAATCCATTACCGAAAACTATGGAAAAGGACTAATCTTTAGTTGCCATAAATTATCAGATTTTTTCGAATCCATTAATGAATTTGAGTGGGCTAACATTTACTTGCGCTACTTAAACCAAATTAAAACAGCAGAAGGTGAAAAAGAATTAGCGGAAAGAGTTCTGTTAGCAGAAAAAGAAAAAAAGATGGATCTAGAGCGGATGATTTCAAAAAATAAGCTGCAGTACCAAGGTTATCTAATTGCAATAGGTTTTGGTATAGCCCTTTTAATTTTGGCTGCTGCTGTTTATATTTTTTTTGCGTACAGAACCAAATCAAAACTGGCTACAGATCTATTACTTGCTTACAATAAAAATAAAGAGTTAAAAAAAGAAAAAGATAATTTCTTAGCCTACACATCGCATGAGATCAGAACTCCATTATCTGCCGTTTTAACTACGTCAGAATTATTAAAAAAATCTAAGTTGAATAATAAACAAAGTCAATTACTGGACACGCTTAAAAATAGTGCAAGCAATATTTTGTTTTTAGTAAATGATATTCTTGATTTATCAAAACTAGAGCAAAGAAAAATTACACTAGAGAAAAAACCTTACAGTCCTAAAAATATAATTCAAGAAACTTTAAATATCCTAAATGCAAAAGCCATTGCTAATCACGTTAATTTGAAATTTGAAACCGAACTGAGTAATGATTTTTATGTCCAAGGAGATTCATTCCGCTTTCAGCAAATCATGTTAAACCTTATAGACAATGCCATAAAATTTTCACCAAAAGGATTGATAAAAGTTACATTAGGAAAAAAAGAAAAAAATAAATTAAAGATTAAAGTTATTGATAACGGTATTGGAATAGATAACAAAAAATTAAAAGAAATTTTCAAACCATATTCTCAAGAAAAAATAAATATCTCAAGGCAATATGGTGGTACTGGTCTAGGTCTGGCCATTTGTGATCAAATAATTCAATTAATGGAAGGGGAAATTAAAGTGAAGTCTAATGATAAAGGCACTACATTTTCTATTATCATCCCTATGAAAGAGGTGTCTAAAAATGAGAAAGAAATCGTTTCCGATTTTATCCCCTTAAAAGACAATTTGAAAATCTTACTTGCCGAAGATGATCCATTAAATGGTGAGTTGTTTATGGAATTGTTAGCATCGCAATACAAAAATGCCACAGTTAAATGGGTTGTTAATGGAGCTGAAGCCATTAGAGCACTTAAAAAAGATTGGTATGACATTGTAGTTATGGATATTGAAATGCCTGTTATGAACGGATATAAAGCCAGTGAAGAAATTAGAAATGCAGCTGATATGTCATATGCCAATATTCCTATTTTAGGAATGACGGCACACATTGTGGAAGATGTAATGGAGAAATGTTATAAAAGTGGAATGAACGACTGTATTTCTAAACCATTTCAAATTGAATACTTAACCAAAAAAATTGACTCCTTATCCCAAAGAAAAATTGAAGTTGATCATAACAACGAATTCAACAAAAATGACAAGTATGTACAAATATTCAAATCCTCATTTAATGACGACTTAGTAGCTCTAGTAAAATCAAATAAGGAAGGTGATATGAACAAAATTTTATCTATTCTGCACAAAATGAAGGGAGCTTCCTTGACAATGGGTTATAATTCTCTAGGAAATGCCATTTCGCAAATGGAAGAAAATAAATTATTAAATTTAGATTTAATTGAGACCTTGTTTCACCAATCCATAAATAAAGTCAAAGCGTGATAAGAGCCATTATAGTAGATGATGATGAACTTTGTAGGACCGTAATAAGTGATCTGCTAAAAGAAGTGGACGGATTTGAATGTGTAGCTAATTTTGGAAATGCATTAGATGCCTTTAAATTTCTAAATGAAAATGAAGTTGACGTAGTTTTTCTTGATGTAGAGATGCCAAAAATGGGAGGTATGGAATTACTTAGAAATCTACAAATAAGTCCACTAATCGTCATGATCACATCTCATGATGAATTTGCACTTGAATCATACGAATATGATGTTACTGATTTTTTAAAGAAACCTCTAAGTGCATCCAGATTTCTTAAAACCATAGAAAAAATAAAAAAGCTTTTAGTTGAATCTGCTGAAGTTAAGAAAAGTGATAGTTACATATTTATTAAATCTGAATCTAAACTAATCCAAATTAAGTTAGAAGATATTTTATGGATTGAAGCCTTAGGAAATTACATGCGCATTCACACCGAAAACGAAAAACATACCGTCCTAAGTACAATGAAAGAGATTGAATCTAAATTGCCTTCTAGCGAATTTATTAGAATACAACGTTCATTTATTGTAAGAGTAGATAAAATCTTATCTATTGAAGATAATTATGTGGTAATGAAAAATAAAGAAATTCATATTGGAAAGGCTTATAAAGAAGAACTAAACAACAGGTTAAACTTTCTTTAACTAAAACCCAATTACAATACCATTTCTGGCACTTCTGCATCAACAATTAATTTACCCCTTGTAGCTTTAATGATTTGTTCCACTGATACCCCTGGTGCACGTTCTATTAACTTAAATCCTCCCTCAGGAAGGATTTCCATAACAGCAAGATTTGTTACTACCTTTTTCACACAATTAACGCCTGTCAAGGGTAAACTACACTGTTCAAGTAGCTTACTTTCTCCTGCCTTATTGGTGTGCATCATAGCTACAATAATATTATCTGCGCTTGCAACTAAATCCATTGCACCTCCCATACCTTTAACCATTTTACCAGGAATTTTCCAATTGGCAATATCCCCGTTTTCACTTACTTCCATTGCGCCAAGTACCGTAAGCTGTACATGCTGTCCCCTTATCATACTAAAACTAGTAGATGAATCAAAATAAACAGCTCCCGGTAAAGCGGTAATCGTTTGTTTTCCTGCGTTAATAAGATCAGCATCTTCCTCTCCGTCAAAGGGAAAAGGGCCCATACCTAGAATTCCATTTTCGGATTGGAACTCAACATTAATTCCTTTAGGAATATGATTTGCGACTAGGGTTGGTATGCCTATACCTAAATTCACATACCATCCATCGATTAGTTCTTGTGCTATCCTCTTCGCTATGCCATTTTTATCTAAACTCATATTAATGATCTTTAGTAATTACTGTTCTTTGCTCTATTCTTTTCTCAAATTTTTGGCCCTTAAATATTCGTTGCACAAAAATTCCTGGGGTATGAACGTGATTAGGATCTAACTCTCCAGGCTGAACTAATTCTTCCACTTCTGCAATGGTAATTTTACCTGCCATAGCCATAGGGGGATTAAAATTTCTGGCTGTTCCTTTATAAATTAAATTTCCTGCCGTATCACCCTTCCATGCCTTTACAATGGCAAAATCTGCAAGAAGTGCTTGTTCTAAAATGTGAGGTTTTCCATTAAATTCTCTCACTTCTTTTCCTTCTCCTACTTCAGTACCATAACCTGCAGGTGTGAAAAAAGCAGGAATTCCTGCGCCTCCAGCTCTACATCTTTCGGCTAAACTACCCTGAGGAATAAGATCAACCTCTAATTCTCCTGAAAGCATTTGACGCTCAAATTCATCATTTTCTCCGACATAAGAAGAAATCATCTTTTTAATCTGACGCTGTTTTAATAGCAGACCTAAACCAAAATCATCAACACCAGCATTGTTGGATATGCAGGTTAAATCATTTACTTTCATTTCAACTAGTGCACTAATACAATTTTCTGGAATTCCACACAAACCAAATCCACCAAGCATCAAGGTCATTCCACTTTTAATTCCTTGGCATGCTTCTAAAGCACTTTTCACCTCTTTATTTATCATATTCTTACTTTACCAATTATCATCGTTCAATCCCCAACTATCTTCATTAGTTTCTTGTTCCAGCTGGATACTATTATTCTCTTTTTCTGAGCAATCTAAAGGTGACTTTAACATGGTCTCAGGAACTTCAAAATCTTCTTGCGAAATATATAATGAATCATCAGCATTGATGTATTTTGTATAGTATGCAAAAATGGGAAGTGCTGTATTTGTTCCCATGCCTTGGCTTAAGGTGCTAAATCTCACGGATCTATCCTCTGCACCTACCCAAACACCTGTCACTAAATCTGGAGTCAAACCCACAAACCAACCATCTGATTGATTTTGAGTTGTTCCTGTTTTTCCAGCAATTGGCTGATAAATACCCGCATAAGGTCTTTTTTCTGTTTCTTTAGCCCTTATCCGTATTGCCGTTCCTCCCATAACAGGTTTTCCATTGGCATTTTTCATAGTAGGATGTTTTATTCCCGTAGTTACTAATTTCATCATTTCTAATATAATATGAGCTGTTTCACGGTTCCAAACCTGATGAGATTCGGGGATATTATCGTAAATGACATTACCAAATTTATCTTCTATTCGAAGCAAATAAACAGGCTTATTGTAAATCCCATGATTGGCAAATGGAGCTATAGCACTAACAATATCATGTACTGAAATATCAAAAACCCCCAAAGCCATAGCAGGTACAGGATCAAATTTTGAGGTGTCAATTCCCAATTGTGCTACTCTATTAAAAACATTGTTGATCATGGAGCCTTTTTTAATTATACTAGCTGTTATATTATTCATGGAATTAGCGAGAGCAAATGATATAGTAGTGGGTTCTCCCGTAAATGAACTTCCAGAATTTTTTGGACACCATAATTTGTTTCTATTTTCTGTATGCGGAACCTCAATACAGTATTTTATATCAGGAACTTCATAACAAGGGTCAACAATCCCAGATTCTATTGCAGTAGCGTATACAAACGGTTTAAATGTTGAGCCTACTTGCCTGGTTCCCTTTTTAACCATATCATATTTAAAATGCTTAAAATTAGGACCACCAACCCACGATTTAATATGCCCATTGTGAGGGTTAATAGACATCATACCCGCCCTTAATAGTCCCTTGTAGTACCTTACCGAATCATAGGTTGAAAATATAGTGTCTTTTTCTCTTGTTGCTGTAGATTTCCAGTCAAAAACTCGTGCTTTTTTCTTTTTGGCCAACAATTTTTCAATCTCTTCTTTGGTTTTTTTTGGCGTAACCGTACCACAATAAGAACACTTATAACCTTCTGTAGTTGCACTCATATATCTACTTGGTCGTTCACAGTAACTGCATGCTTTTCCAACTAATTTTTTATAAGTCATGGATTGTCTAACCGCTCTATTGACAATGGTATCTATTTGAGCTTTTGTGATGTCATCTGAAAAAGGCGGATTATCCCATTTGGCATTATTTTTAGTGAATGCCTTCTGAAGTTCAAATGCTAAATGTGTTTCAACCGCTTTTTCTGCATGTTGCTGAATTCTACTATCAATGGTGGTATATATTTTCAACCCATCCGAATAGATATCATATTTGCTTCTATCAGACTTAGCGATGATGTAGTTATTAAGATCATCTTTCTCAGCAAATAACTTACCTAATTCTCCTCTTAGGGTTTCTCTGAAATAAGGAGCTAGGCCAGTTTGGTGATCAACTTTATTGTATTGTATCCCGAGCGGAAGTTGCTTAATAGAATCAAAGTCTTCTTTGCTAATAAATTCATTTTTCAACATTTGATACAACACCACTGACCTTCTTTTTAATACCGTATCAGGTCTTCTAAGGGGATTGAAAATGGAAGGGTTTTTTGCCATGCCAATTAACATAGCTGATTCATGCATATCTAAATCTGTAGTTGATTTTCCAAAATAGACCTTTGACGCACTATTAATTCCAACGGCATTATTTAAAAAGTCAAACTTATTTAAGTACATAGATATGATTTCTTCTTTAGTGTAATTTCTTTCTAGCTTAGAAGCGATAATCCACTCTTTTATTTTTCTGAGTACCAATTCAAACTTCGTTAATCTCTTTCTTGGGAAAAGTAACTTTGCTAATTGTTGAGATATCGTAGATCCACCACCTTTTGAATTACCAGTTATAACCCCTTTGATTACCCTACCCAAGGCCCTTACGTCAATTCCAGAATGTTCAAAAAAACGTTCATCTTCGGTAGCAACTAAAGCGTTTACTAAATGTTCAGGTAAATAGTTAAAGTGAATATTAGTACGATTTTCGTGATAATAGTTACCAATTTCCTTTAGATCAGCGCTGTAAATTATGCTTGCTAAATTCGTTTTGGGGTTTTCTAATGCAGCAATATCTGGAAGTGTTTCATCATTGGCTAATAAATACAGAGAATACATCCCGAAAACTGGTGAAAGTATAATCAGCCAAATTAGCGCTCTTTTTATGAATTTTTTAACCCTCAAAACTGAAATATAAGCCAAATATAATGTGGTATTACTTACATGGTTGAATTTCCTATTAATTATTGTAAACTATTTTATCTCAATAAAAATTGTTCACCTTTGTCTTTAAATGAGAGATCTTAAAAACAAAAAGCATTTTATAAAATACAGTAATATGGTCGTTCAAATGGGTGTAATAATTGGAGTATTTACATATGTCGGCCATTATCTTGATTTAAAGTTTGATACTTCAAAAAAATATTGGACAATGATTCTTTCATTAGCTGGGGTTTTTGGGGCTATTTACCAAATGATCAG
Organism: uncultured Bacteroidota bacterium; assembly: GCA_902536695.1. GTDB lineage: Bacteria > Bacteroidota > Bacteroidia > Flavobacteriales_D > Parvicellaceae. Next base: position 7,325 of record CACAYQ010000022.1, read on the forward strand.
AAGTTTAAGATGAAGAAGTGGGGAGTCTACATAAGCTGTTTCTTTGGTATTACATCCATGCATGTCTTCTTTAATTATTTTTTAAAATTTGAATCGGTTTCTTTGAACGAAACGCTAATAATGGATTTTTTCCTCGCTTTAATAACAGCTGTTTTTATCTTTCTTTCGGAATATTTATCCGCTAAAAAAAACACATCTCCCTTTATATTTCTAAGTTTTATTTTTTTAAAAATGTTGACTTGCTTACTTTTTTTGATACCTATAATCAAAAATTATAACTCTCAAAAAATGGGATATATTTTGCAATTTTTCATTATCTATTTTACGTATCTATTTATTGAGATTCTAATCCTTAACAAAGCTTCAAATTAATATTTTACCCAAAATAGTTTTGGCATTCAAATAATTGATTAATTTTGGCCGAATTTTAAATTCAACGAGTAAAAATGGGATATAAATTACTACTAAAATTTGTCTTACTCTTATCTGTAATTTTCATTTTTTCGACACCTTCATTCGCTGAACACCATGAAGATAGTCATCATAGTGAAGAAGAGCACTCAACTGAACCAGCTGAAAATAAAAATACTTCCGAGCTTTATAACCCAGTACCAGACATTATGCATCACATAGCTGACGCTCACGAGTGGCATTTTTGGGGTGAGGGAGAAGATGCTGTTTCCATACCCCTTCCAGTTATTCTATATGCAGATGGAAATTTAGACATATTTATGTCTTCTGCTTTTCATCATGGCCACAGCTCGGTCTTAAAAGGTAGTAGAGAATATACTATTGATCATCACGGACATATCCATGAAAAAAATGGTGCTCAAATTTTTTGACCTTTCTATCACCAAAAATGCAGCATCTATGATGCTTGCCTTTATATTGCTAATTTTATTATTTAGTGTTTCTGGAAGGAAGGCTAAGCAGAATAATGGTGCTCCTAAAGGTGTACTTGGTTTTTTTAGAACCCCTCATTTTATTTGTAAGAGATGACATCGTAAAACCTAATATCACGCATGGACATCAAAAGTTTTTACCCTATCTGTTAACGTTGTTCTTTTTCATTTTAATGAATAATCTTCTTGGGCTGCTCCCAGGATCAGCAAACGTCACTGGAAACATTGCAGTTACACTGGTTTTATCCGTAATTACACTAATTGTAACCAACCTTTTTGGAAATAAATCCTACTGGTCACATATTTTTAATCCTCCTGGTGTACCACTAGCTTTAATGCCAATTATGATTCCTATAGAAATAGTTGGGATTTTCACCAAACCTTTCGCACTAATGATTCGTTTGTTTGCAAACATCACTGCTGGCCACATTATTATTTTAAGTTTAATCTCGTTAATTTTTATGGCGCAAAGCGGCCTTGGAAATGTGTTTGCATGGAGTATTTCTCCAGTGGCAGTAGCGTTTGTACTATTTATGGACTTAATAGAAGTACTAGTAGCCTTTTTACAGGCATACATTTTTACCCTTTTAACTGCATTATTCATTGGTTTAGCCACTGAAGAAGCACATTAAACATATTGTTAAACCTAAAAAATAAATAAATGGGAACAATCACAGGAATAGCAGCAATTGGCGCAGGATTAGCGGCCGTTGGTGCTGGAATTGGAATTGGTAGAATTGGTGGATCAGCACTAGAATCAATGGCTAGACAGCCAGAGATGATGGGCGACATCAGAACCAATATGATTATTGCTGCGGCACTTGTTGAAGGTGTTGCTTTGTTTGGTGTTGTTGTAGCACTTTTACAAGGATAATTAACCAATACATTATTAGCTAACCAGTACGATTGGTATTGGTTAGCTTAATTTAAAAAAACTATAAAATGGAGCTAGTTACACCCGGAATCGGTTTAATGTTTTGGACAGTAGTTATTTTTACACTGTTATTAATTTTATTGAAAAAATTTGCATGGGGACCTATTCTTGAATCTGTTGACAACAGAAATAAAAATATTGAAGATGCATTAGCAGCAGCTGAAAATGCAAAGAAAAAAATGGAAGAATTAACTTCCAATAATGAAAAGATTTTAGCTGATGCTCGCCTTGAAAGAGAAACCATTCTAAAAGAAGCTAGAGCAATTAGGGAAAAAACAATTGCCGATGCTAAAAACCAAGCTTCTAATGAAGCTGAAAAAATCATTACCTCAGCCAAAGAACAAATAAATAATGAGAAGATGAAAGCCATGACTGAAATCAAAAATCAGATTGCTGATATCTCAATTGAAATGGCTGAAAAAATATTAGGGGCTGAACTAAAGGATGCTAATAATCAAAAGAAATTGATTGAAGAGGCACTTAAAAAGCAAATAAACTAAAATGATCGCATCTAAAATCACGAGCAGGTATGCAAAAGCACTAATTGATTTGGCAAAAGATCAAAATGCTCTTGACTCGTGTTTAAATGATATGGAGCTACTTAAAAGTTCGTGTGTAACTAATCATGAATTGCAACTTCTTTTAAAAAGCCCTATCATTAAATCTGATAAAAAGTGGGGAATATTAGAGATGATTTTTTAAATCAAAGGTGTCTAAATTATCCATGCTATTTATCCAGATACTTACTAAGAAAAAAAGAGAATCTCTATTGCCTCAAATTGCTGAAAACTTTATTCAATTCTATAAAGCTAAAAAAAATATAGCAGTAGCAAAAGTAATTACAGCTACTCCACTAAATGATTCATTAAGAGAAAAAATCATTGAATTCATAAGTGCTGAAAACAAAATGGATATTGAGTTGAATGAAGACGTGAATGAGAGTATTTTAGGCGGTGCAATAATTAAAATTGGAGATAAACAAATAGACGGAAGTGTGAAACGAAATTTAAAAAATCTTAAAAAAGCATACAGTCAAAACTTATATATAAAAGACTTTTAAAACAGAAAAATTATGGCAGAAATTAAACCAGCTGAAATATCAGCAATTTTAAGAGAGCAACTTTCAGGATTTAAAACTGAAGCTCAGCTAGAAGAAGTGGGTACAGTACTTCAAATTGGTGATGGTATTGCTAGAATCTATGGACTTGGCGGTGTTCAATATGGTGAACTTATTGAGTTTGAAAATGGTCTTCAAGGTATTGCATTAAACTTAGAAGAGGATAATGTAGGTGCTGTACTTTTAGGAGCGTCAAATGATATAAAAGAGGGTGATACGGTAAAAAGAACTGGAAAAATTGCTTCTGTTAAAGTGGGAGAAAAAATGCTTGGCAGAGTAGTTGATACTCTTGGTAATCCGATTGATGGAAAAGGCCCAATTGAAGGAGAGCTATTTGAAATGCCAATTGAAAGAAAAGCTCCAGGAGTAATTTACAGACAGCCTGTTAATGAACCGCTACAAACAGGTGTAAAAGCTATTGATGCAATGATTCCTATAGGTAGGGGACAAAGAGAACTTGTAATTGGAGACAGACAAACTGGAAAAACAACAGTATGTATTGATACCATTATAAATCAAAAGGAATTTTATGACAGAGGGGAACCTGTATTTTGTATTTATGTAGCTATTGGTCAAAAAGGTTCTACTATAGCAGGTATTGTAAGTAAATTAGAAGAAGCAGGAGCAATGGATTATACCGTTATTGTAGCGGCTAATGCGTCTGACTCTGCTCCAATGCAATTTTATGCTCCCTTCACTGGAGCAGCCATTGGTGAATATTTTAGAGACACCGGTAGACCATCTCTAATTATTTTTGATGATTTATCAAAGCAAGCAGTTGCTTACCGTGAAGTTTCATTATTATTAAGAAGACCTCCAGGGAGAGAGGCTTATCCAGGGGATGTTTTCTACTTGCATTCAAGATTATTAGAAAGAGCTGCAAAAATCAATAATAACGATGAAATAGCTCAACAAATGAATGACCTTCCTGAATCTTTAAAAGGAAAAGTTAAAGGTGGTGGATCATTAACTGCTCTTCCTATTATTGAAACTCAAGCTGGTGACGTATCAGCATATATTCCAACTAATGTGATTTCAATAACTGATGGACAGATTTTCTTAGATTCTAATTTGTTTAATTCTGGAATTAGACCAGCTATTGACGTTGGAATATCTGTATCTAGGGTAGGTGGTTCCGCTCAAATAAAGTCTATGAAAAAAGTATCTGGTACGTTGAAATTAGATCAAGCTCAATATAGAGAACTTGAGGCGTTTGCTAAATTCGGATCTGACTTAGACGCTGCTACCATGGGTGTATTGGATAAAGGCGCAAGAAATGTTGAAATCCTAAAACAAAATGAAGGATCACCACTCCCTGTTGAAGAGCAAGTTGCTATTATATATTGCGGTTCTACTGGAATTATTTCAGGAATACCTACTAATAAAGTAAAAGAATTTGAAAATAATTTTCTTGAATTGATGAGAAACAAACATCGTGCTGAACTTGATGTATTAAAATCAGGAAAATTAACTGCTGAAGTAACTGATGTTATTAAAAAGGTAGTTGCTGAGATGTCAAAATCTTATGCTGAATAACGTAAAAAATGGCAAATCTTAAGGAAATAAGAACACGTATTACTTCTGTAGAATCAACTATGCAGATTACTTCTGCCATGAAAATGGTTTCGGCAGCAAAATTAAAACGTGCTCAAGATGCTATTACCCAAATGAGACCTTTTGCAAAAAAGTTCAATGAAATTTTACTTAATGTCTCTGGCTCTGTTGAGGGGGGAGACCACCCTTTGATGAAAAAAAATAATGGTAAAAAAGTTTTGCTAATTGCCCTTTCATCTAACAGAGGGTTGTGTGGTGGATTCAACAGTAATGTCATTAAAGAGGTCAAAAGGGTAATCCAAGAAAATCCTGACAAAGTATATTCTATTTTACCTATTGGAAAAAAAGTGTTTGACGCTTTCAAAAAGAGCACTTTAATAAATGACAATGATCTTTTACCTAAAGATTGTGAACTTATTTGGGATAATTTGAGTTATGATTACGCTGTTGAATCCATAATGAAAATTATCACTGCTTTTGAAAATAATGTTTATGACGAATCTTTTATCATTTACAATTCCTTTAAAAACGCTGCCGTTCAAGAATTAATTAATGAGAAATTTCTTCCTGTTGAGCCTATCGAAGATTCTAATGAAAGTACATCCATAGATTATATTTTTGAACCAAACCAAGAAGAGATTTTGAGTGACCTGATTCCGAATTCTTTAAAAATTAAATTTTACAAAGCTTTATTGGATTCTTTTGCATCAGAGCATGGAGCAAGGATGACTGCTATGCACAAAGCAACAGATAATGCAACAGAAATGAAAAAAGAATTGACCTTGTTCTACAACAAAGCAAGGCAAGCATCAATTACTAGTGAAATTCTGGAAATTGTCGCTGGTGCTGAAGCATTAGGAGGTTAGACAACAATTCATATTTTATTGTAAACCCTTGAAATACTCAAGGGTTTTTTTTTATTTTGATTATCGTGATCAACGTTTCATTCTCTTTAAAAAATAGAATCTACTTTTCCATGATAGCTATGGTTATCGTTTCACTTGTAGCCATTGGAATAACAACAGTTTACTTTTTTAAATTACAAAATGATAAGTATCACTTTAAACGTATTCAGCGGAAGCAAAAGACAGTAAACTTATCTTTAGAGTATTTTTTAAATGACCTAAGCCCAGATGAAGTAGACGATTTTGTCTCTAGAGATTTCGATTTAAAGGTACATGAAATAGCAAAAGTTAATTCACTAATAATTCATGTATTTAATACAAAAGGAGAAGAACTTATTAATACTGAACCAAGAGACTCTATTTTTAAAAATAGCCGTCTGAACCCCTTTCTTTTATATAAGCTGGAATCAGCTGAGGATGGAAAATATGTAGAAAAAAAAGAAAATGGATCAATCAATTCCTATTCATTTGCGAAAAATAAAAAAGGAGAGAATATGGTTGTTATTAATATCCCTTACAACCCATTAAACTTCACCGCTAAGACAGAGGTTAATTTATTTCTTGAGAGGCTTATAGAAGTTTTTTTAGTCTTGTTCACGGGTGCGCTTTTAATAGCATACTTATTGACACGATACATAACTAAATCCATAGAAGAAGTTCGAAAAAAAATTGAAGTCGTAGAAATAAATGAAACTAATGAAAAACTAATATGGGAAAAACAAGACGAGATTGGTGTCTTAGTTAATGCATACAACAAGATGATAGACAAATTAGAAATAAGTAAAAAGAAATTAGCCCAAAATGAACGTCAGACAGCGTGGCGTGAAATGGCAAAACAAATTGCTCATGAAATTAAAAACCCTTTAACACCAATGAAGCTGAGTGTTCAGCATCTTAGAAGAGTAGTGTCATTAAAAGGAACAGATGAAGAACATTTAAAGCAATTCGAAGATAAAATGATAGGCCAAATTGAATTACTCACCGAGATCGCAGATGAATTTTCAAATTTCGCTGAATTGCCTAAGGCAAAGATGAAATCCATAGACTTGAGTGTTATAATTAGAAATACTATTAGTTTATATAATCATCATAAAAACATAAGAATTGCATATGATAAATTGAATGATATAGTAGTCTTTGGTGATGAAAATCAGCTGACAAGGGTTTTTAATAATTTACTTAAAAACAGTATACAGGCTGTTGATTCAAATGGAGAGATTTCTATTTCTACAGATGTAAATAGTATACAAAATGTGATTCTTATTGAAGATAATGGAGTTGGTATACCAGCTGAAATTGAAGATAAAATTTTTGAACCAAAATTCACTACCAAGTCTTCTGGTAAAGGGTTAGGTCTGCCTATAGTAGCACAAATTATCCGTAGTCATGGAGGCGAAATTTCCTTAATGAAAAAAAATAAAAAAGGCACCTGCTTTAGAATTACTTTACCCATTTTAAAAGATGAGTCAGAAAATTGAAGGCTTCTTTTTGAGGTCAACTAAGCTAAAACAAAACGTATTGCTTGTGGATTTATATACGTTTCAACATGGACGGTCGTCTTTTATATTTACACACCAAAAAAAATCACCTTTTATATTTCAACCTTTCCATTTTTTTTCTTTTCAATCTAATTATAATCCAGAAAAGAAATTAAATCGTGCAAATAATCAAGAACTTATTTTTCCAGTAATAAATATTGTTAGTGACGTTAGGAAGACTGGACTAGCTATATTATTAACGGAAATTCTGAATAAATGCATAAATAATTTTGAGGTCAGTCCAAGCTTGTACGTACACATTAAAAAAATGATTATTTCTTTTGAACATCACGATTTTAACCCGGTATTTGGTATTTTCTTTGTAAAAGAAATACTTCATTTTTTTGGAATAAACCCCCAAAATAATTATGACGAAAAAAGTCCATTCTTTAATATCTCAAATGGTCGCTTTGAATCAAAAAAAGATGATTTTTTGAAGACTAACTTTCCACACAAAGAATTTCATCAATTATTAGGCATGAATATTGATACCATTTTCGATATGAAACTCTCAGTTGACAAGCGTAGAGAAATACTTACGTTACTCTTAGAATACTTATCATATCACGAAATATTAAATCAAAAGCAGATACAATCTGTGCACGTCTTACAATCCATTTACGATTGAAAACTAAACTTAAATCAAATATTTTTTTTCTCTTACTGGTATTGGTAAATACCATTTACAGTCAAGAACTAAAAATAATTGATGCATACGGTAACCCTGTTAAAAGCAAAACGATAATTCTAAATAATAGCTTTTCTGATACGTTAAAAACAAACAATAGAGGGAAAATAAAAATTCATAAAAATACGGACTATCAATCCGTTACTATTTTAGAATACAATACTATCGTTCCGAAAGACAGTATAAGGAACGGTGTTCTACAAATTACCTACAGTAACGTAGACGCTCTTCCCACATTTGAAACTAAAACCACAAACCACTCAAACATACTAAATAGTTTAAAAGAATTTGATCACGAGACCATTACTAAAGAAAAAATTTTAAACTCTGATTATTCCACTTCTGCTGATATCTTACTTCTTACTGATGGGGTGACCATTCAAAAGAGCCAAGGAGGTGGGGGAAGCCCAATAATCAGGGGGTTTGAAGCTAATAGAATCTTGTTGATGATTGATGGAGTTAGAATGAATAATGCTATATATCGTAACGGTCATGTGCAAAATAGTCTAACTGTTGATCCATTTATAATTGAAGATTTTAATGTCATTTATGGCCCATCAGCTGTTACTTATGGAGGTGATGCCATTGGTGGAGTGATTAATTATACCACCACCAAGCCTAAATTATCAAATAAGAAAGACACTACATTAGAAAAAATCAGATTGATTACGCGACTTAATAAAGGGGCAGATGAATTAACAAACCATATCGATTTTAATTTTGGTCAACAAAGATGGGCCTCTTTTTCTTCATTAACATTTAAGCAATTTGGAGATATTGTGATGGGGGAAAATAGACGGCATGGTTATGCAGATTGGGGCAAGCTTCCTTACTACGTTGACCATGTCCTTGGGTCAGATAGTTTGATAGAAAACCCAAATCCGAATAACCAGTTGAACATTGGATATAATCAAATAGATATTACCCAAAAGTTCTTATTTAAACCTACTCAACATCTAGAAATTTCCACTAACTCACAATTAAGTACGTCAAGTAATATTCAACGATTTGATCAATTAAATAATTATAATGAAAATGGTATTCCTCAATTTGCTACATGGGAATATGGTCCACAACTAAGAATAATGAATGTCTTAAATTTAAAGTGGAACAAACCAACCGAATTATTTAATAATATCTCATTAAACACATCTCATCAACAAGTATCAGAAAGTAGAAATATAAGGCAATTCAACAGTCCTTATTTAGAGCAAAATGACGAACAAGTTCAAGTATTTGGAATTAACATATGTGCTAAAAAGTCACTAGCAGAGGCACTCTCGTTAACTTATGGGGGAGAAGTTTATTTTAATGATATTCATAGTACTGGACTGAGGACAAATATTTACACGCAAACAGATTTTTCTCATCTAAGTAGATATCCATCAAGCGGAAGTAGTATGATTATGCAGGGGTATTATGGAATGGTAAGGTGGCAAAAAGAGAAATTAAGCGTTGTTTCTGGTGTTAGATATGCATTAAATAAAATTAATGGTCAATTTAACGATTCCATTTTTGGTGTCTATTTTGAAGAAATAAACATAAATAATAATGCCCTGAATGGGTCTTTTCACATAAGCTATTACCCCAACACTAAAACCAAATACAATTTGTCACTAAGTACGGGATTCAGAAGCCCTAACGTAGATGACCTCGGGAAGATATTCAATAAAGATGGCTTTATTACAGTACCAAATGTTAATCTTATTCCTGAATTTGCTTATAACAGCTCTTTAGGCATTGCAAAATCGTTTTTCATAAGAAAAGAAAAAAGCCTAAAGCTAAAGTGGAATGGTTATGGAACTTTGCTTAATAACATGATTATTAAAGATGATTTTTTTCTTAACGGCCAACCCTATTTAAATTGGAATGGTGTCCAATATGCTATTCTTGCAAACCGAAATACTAATCAAGGTCTTGTGTATGGAATAAATCATTCTCTAGAATTAAAAACAAGACATTTACAAATTAAATATGCCCTTAATTACACCAAAGGAATAATCACATATAATGCTATGCCAGTTGGACATATACCACCTATTACTGGGAATTTTTTTATTACCCTCATGAAAGATGAATTTACCTTTTCGGTTTTCTCTTTATTTAATGGGGTTAAGAGTCGAACTGATTTTGGTCCTGGAAATGTGGATAATCCATTTGAAGCTACAGACAATGGTTTTCCTTCATGGTACACTTTTAATGCTCGTATAGCATCAACCATAAATTCAAAACTAAGCATAGCAATTAGTTTAAATAACATTTTTGATGTGCATTATAAAACATTTGCATCTGGAATAAGTGCTCCAGGAAGAAATTTGGGCGTTACCTTAAGATTAGTCTATTAGATTGATTTCAGACTTGTAGTTTAAAGGTGTTATTGGAGAGTCTTTCTTAATGGAAAGGACAACGGATGTTTGCATCTGGCCTATTTCTTCAATTTGGCCTAACTTTTCCTCTAAAACAATATCAAAAGAAGGAATATCTTTAGTAATGATGCGTAGTTGATAGTCAAAGTTTCCCGTAAGTTGAAGGCACTCTACAACCTCATCAATTTTATTAATGCCCTCCATAAAATTAACCACGGCAGTACTTTTTTGCCTAATAAGAGATAACTGAACAAGAGCCATAAATCCCAAGCCTAGTTTTCCATTATTAACTTTAGCGTGATAACTAGAAATTATACCTAATTTTTCTAATTTCTGAACTCTACCTAAGGTTGGTGCTGCAGATAAACCCACTACTTTACTAAGCTCAATATTTGTGATTTTACTGTTCGCTTGTAATGCTCTTAAAATCTTTAAGTCTATAATATCTAATTTCATTTTCTTAAAATTTCGGAATAAAAATACGCTTTATAAGCGTTTTTTAAAATTTTATTTCAATAAAAAATAGAAAAAAGTACTGGTCTCGAAGGAGAGGCATCATTTTTTAAGTTTGACATGGATAAATTTAACAAGTACATGCCGTCTTTCAGTTCATCTGGGAGGCCTATAAATTCAGTAATAGTGGATTCTTGATCTAATGTCGAAGGATAATTCCAAAAAGCCCGATGAGATAATAACATTCCATCATCAAACTCTTTATCCACTGAAGGTTGATCAATTAATAGGTGACGTATTCCCTTTTCTCTTATGTATGCTGCTGTTTTTGGATGTAAATAAGGCCAATTGGTTCCATCATAATTCTTAGTCTTTAACTCCTCCAAGTTGGGCTGAGTTTTAATTATTATGGCTTCAGCTCTGGGATTTATCTTGTCCTCTACAGCTGATTTCAATATACATAGGTCCCCTTTTTGAATTGGTTTTTCAAGATTCCCGCCCATCAAAGTTGGTTTTACAGAAATAAGCTGAGCAATAAAATGAAATCGACTTAACACCCCGTTTACTGGGACTTCCTCTTTTGAAATATGACCAACCGATTCGGTATGAGTCATATTTGCATGAGGGTTAATCATCACTTCTTTAAAATTTACAGAACCACCTTCTTTAACGCTACCAATGAAATTTTCACCTCTAATCACATTTGAAGTGACTGCAGGAGAATACCAAGCTTTGAAACCTGTTTTTTCTTTCGTTTCTAGCGAAATATCTATTGGCTTTGTTAAATCCGCTTTTGCTAATTTGTGGCCTAACTGAAATGTGATTATCATTAATTTAAAATAAATAATTCTCGGGAAATAAATTCAGATAAGAGCCATTTTTCTTTATTCATGACTAAAATGTCATTTTTAATTTTTAACAGTCCATCATGCAAAAAACGGTCAATGTTGACTTTAAAATCACTCTTGTTTTTCTCATTTAATAACTTTAATGCTTCCAGTAAGTTCACTCCCTCGCTTGTTCTCAGTCCGAGCATAACTAGTTCATTAAAGTGGTCTATATCTGATAATTTTTCTTTTTGTGGATGAAAGGAGTTCGTTGATACCTGTTGTATATATTGTACATTATTAGAAACGTTCCAAGATCTGTAAGGATAGTGATAAGAATGAGCGGAGGGTCCAAAGCCCAAATAATTATTTTTTTTCCAATAATTTGTATTGTGCTTAGATACCTTTCCAGGTAAAGAAAAGTTAGAAATTTCATAATGGACATATCGATTTGTGCACAAAAGATATGTTATGATTTTAAACTCTTCTTCACTTTGTGTATCCCTAATTTCTTTTAGTTTGTTTTGCTTTTTTAAATGCCCAAAATACGTTTTATCTTCAATGGTAAAGTGATAACATGATATGTGAAATGGTTTAGTGGATAAAAGAGATGATAGCTCTTCTTTTATATTGCGATTGGGGTATCCGGGAACTCCATATATAAAATCTACATTGATATTTTCAAAGCCCATTTTCTTAGCTAGAAGAATAGACTGTATTGCTTTTTCCTGATTATGACTTCGGTTCATCCAATTAAGAATTTCGTCATTTAATGATTGGACTCCAATGCTAAGTCTGTTAACTCCTAATTCTCTATAAGCGCTTAACAAAACTTCGTTAATGTCTTCTGGATTGATTTCAACAGTAACTTCAATTTGTTGTGATAGGGTTGTATACTTACTTAAATGATCTAATATTTGTTTAATTTCAGAAATAGCTAAAACCGATGGAGTTCCTCCTCCAAAATAAAGACTATTGTAATTACTTGAAAATTCTTTTTTTCTTATCTCCATTTCTTTACAAATAGAATCTGTCATTTTTTTAGTATTTGCCAAGTTGGTTGTAAAATGAAAATCACAATAATGGCAAGCCTTCTTGCAAAATGGGATATGTACGTAGATTCCAGACAAAATCAATAAATTAGATTGCAAATTAATGTTGTAATTTTACAATAAATTAAATGTAATGATAAAAGCGGCTTACAATAAGACAACACATTTAGAATTATCCCAAGATGCCATTTCCAGAATGGAAATAGTAAAAATAAACATCGAAGATAATACTGTTATTTTGAGAATTGGTAATAATAAATATCACTGTAAGTTGTTGAAAAAATACCCTGAAGAAAACAGTTATTTTATAAAGGTAAATGGAACGCTTATTGAATTAGAAAAGAAAAACCACTACAGTGATATAATATCTAAAATTAGTAAGTATACCAATAGTGATCAAAAAATCAATAAGCTAGTATCGCCTATGCCAGGTCTCATCTTAGAAATACAAACTAAAGCTGGGGAAAAAGTAAAGAAAGATGAGCCATTAATTATACTTGAAGCCATGAAAATGGAAAATGTGCTCTGTTCGCCTGTTGATGGTATCATCAGAGAAATTTTGGTTAACACTAAACAAACCGTGGAAAAAAATAGCGTACTCATTAAATTTGAAACATGAAAAAACTATTCTCAATAGCCCTAATTTTATGTCTTAGCTACTCGTGCTCATCGGAACAAGAAACACCTGAAAAATCTATCACCGCAGTTCCTAAGGAGGTTAAAATAGAGGATGTTCATGATTTTACACTCGGTGAAGTAATGGTAAAATGGACCGCATTTAAGCATGCTAGTAAAGCTCAAGTTGGAGGTAAATTCGATAGTGATTCTATTGAAACATCTGGATTTAAAGGAGGTACTAATTTAATTGATGCTGTTGTAGGCACTTCATTTAAAATTCCTACATCAACTACAAGCACGGGAGACAAAACAAGAGACTACAAAATAGTGACCTCATTTTTTAATACCATGGCAAATACAAAACACATCACTGGTACAATATCTAGTATTGATAAAAATGGGACTGGTAACGTTTTATTAAAAATGAATGAACTAGAAATTGAAAAGAATTTCAACTGGGAATTAGATCAAAAAACTTTTGAATTTTACCTTAAAACTTCTATTAATGTATTCGATTGGGGTGCCCAAGCCGCTTTAAATGCCCTGAACGAAGTTTGCTTAGAACAACATACTGGTCCTGATGGCGTGAATAAACTTTGGCCAGATGTGGATATAACTGTTATTGCAGCCCTGTAAGATTTTTTGCATTTTTCAGGAAATATTTTCCCAATATATCGAACTCAATGTTAACTAAATCCCCAACTTGAATCTGTTGAAAGTTGGTGTGTTCATAGGTGTAGGGAATTATAGCTACTTCTATTTCTTGATTCATTGTTTTAGTTACTGTTAAACTAACCCCATTAATACAAATAGAACCTTTATAGACTACTAATTGTTTAACTTCACTGTTCCCTTCAAAAAGGTATCTCCAACTGCCGTTTTCTTCTGTCACTTTAATACACTTTGCTGTTGAGTCAACATGACCCTGTACCATATGTCCATCTAACCTATCTCCTACCTTGAGGCACCTTTCCAAGTTGACCAAATCACCCTTTTTTAACGAATTCAAATTAGTAATACCTAGGGTCTCTGAAATGGCTGTTACCTTATGCCAATCTTCTTGCTGTTCTACTACCGTTAAGCATACCCCATTGTGAGAAATACTTTGATCAATCTTTAGTTCAGAAGAAATAACTGATTTTATCACAAAATGAGCATTTTGATCTTCTTTTATTACATCAATTACTTCTCCGATTTCTTCTACTATTCCTGTAAACATTAATCTTGGTTATTAAAATCTCTTATTAAATGAGTAAAACCATTTAGCTTTTGGTTAACTATTCCTTGTAATCTCAGGGTTTCTACAATGCAAGTGTAGTAATAAATTCCCGATGGTAAAGGAAGTTGACTTTCTTGATGAATTCCTTCCCATGTGAATAAAGGCGAAGTAGCTTTAAAAATAGGATCGCCCCATCGGTTAAAGAGATTTAGGTCGATCCCACTTACGTATCGGATAGGCAATAATGCTTGAAAAGCATCATTGTTTCCATCACCGTTTGGAGTAAATATATTAGGTAATTCAAAAAGAGGGCAATTGTCAAAACAAATGGTATCGCTAGGAACACTTTCATTACTGTAAGGAACGGAATCTAGAGATGTAATGTAATAACAACCTGCTACAGAAACTTGATCTTGATACGTATAATAGTGCTGGTAAGAAGTATCAAAAATTGAAGTAAAAGTGTGTATCAATCTAAAGGAGCTATCCAAAAAAGGTTGAAAGTACAGTTGATAAGAAACTGCGTCATCTGATCCAAAGTTATTTGGATTAGTCCAACTAAAGGAGTTGAATCCTAGTTCGCAATTCTCTAGGCTTTGATAAACTAATCTATCATTGATATTAATAGTGTTATTGCTATCTAAATTCGTTGTTATGTCTGGTGGCGGTGGCGGTGTGAAATCAAAGGGAATATCGCAAACCCTCTGAGATAAATTAATTATGGGGCTATTTAAAGAAGCGTAAGATGGCACACCTACACTTTGAATAAAATAACAATATTCTTTCTGATTTATAAGACCCGAATCCAAATAATAGTTAATAAATGAAGAGTCTAACAAAGTATAGGATCCATTCAAACTATCAGATCTATAAACATAATATTTATTGTTATTCCAGGGGGTATCAAAATTCCAAAAAAGTTCTATTTGATTATCATTAGGAACCGTGTAAAGATGTACGCTACTAGCTGGTTCAGATTGCCCAAGTAAAGTATCTATCCCATTTATATTGTAATAAACGCTAACTGAATAAAATCTGTTTGTATCGGTAGTATTTGTGGTAAAATTAAAAGAAGTATCCAAATTCTGTAATAAAAAAGAAGGTGCTCCTTGGTATAGGATCTGACCCAAGTTATTTTTTACCCTATAATGATAGGGAGGAAGATAAATGGTTGTGTCCAAGTCAAATGGGCGATACCAAACAATAGAATCAATACCATCAGAAACAGCTGTTTTAACAACAGATACATTATTTAAGATAGGTATTTCATTTTTAATAACTACACATACTGTATCTGTTGGACAACTTTCGACTAGATCGTAATCATACATAGCCGTAACTACGTAACAATACTTTTCATCAATGTTTAAATTGTTATTGTCTGTATAGACTGTATCATTGAGGTTAGAGGTTTGGTGAATCAACGTCATACCCAAATTATTAGCAATACCCGGATTATCACAACAATTTAAAGTTGGATTCGCAGCTCCAGCTTTACGATATACACTATATCCGGTTGCGTTATTACAATAAGGCTTGTTCCACGTTAAACTGACGGAATTACCAACGGCACTTATATTTAATCCTTCTAATTCCGGAGGTCTAATCTTAATGTTAAATGATTCAAAGTCTGATAATGTTGGATTTCCATTGTCTGTTAATTGAATGTTCACCAAATATGGAGCTTGACGTATATGACTACATGTAGTTCTCCAGTTTAAAACTCCATTTGCATATCCATTTCCATTTACAAAAGCAAAAGTAGCTGGACTGGTAGCTAAATTGAACGGTAGACCACTTGACGAAATAGACAAAAAATCTTGATTTGGGTCAGATCCGTTAATTACAAAATTTAGAGTATCATCTACATTCACACATTGATCGGGAATGGCAACAATCGAAGGTGGATTATTTGGACATTGCGAGGTTACCGTTAACTGTACATCTCGAATGACATAACCAATTTCAAATCCGTTTCTCCATTCTGTAATTTTAATGGTAAAATTGTATTCCCCTTGCATTTGTGGATTAGACCAAAAGACGGTGCCTGTTAATGGGTCTATTCCAAAAGAAGAACCCGCATTTTGTGGAACTAGATTAGGTAGAGTATATACTGTATTCGCTAAAGATATGGCGCTTTGTCCTAACGGATAAACTAAAGCATAAGATAATGAGTCTCCATCTGGGTCATAACCCATAGGATTATAAACGTAAGGCTTATTTACACATGCTATTTCTGGACACGGACACTCGTCAAATTGAATTGAACTATTGGGTCCTAAAAAAGCAGAAATATTAATAACACTTTTCAATGCAAACACAATTTGGTCACTTGAATTAATGTTAATTATACCCGCATTGCGATTTGGATCTTCTACTGTTAACGTGTGTAGCCCTGGAGATGAAAAAGTATGTGTACCCACGTATTCATTTTCTTTAAACAGTCCAACCAATTGCTGTGAAGTTCGCTGAAATGTATCTGAAACGGCATA
>CACAYQ010000023.1 GCA_902536695.1 uncultured Bacteroidota bacterium
TGTGACTTTTTACGCATGTTACTTAACAACGGTGAGCTGAATGGTTACCGAATGCTAAACCCCGAAACCATTGCTGATTTAACATCTCCGCATACGCAACTGGATAACCCGTATGGCCACAACGGATATAACTTATGGGTGAGCAGTGACTCTATGCGATTAAAAGGGCAAGGGGACCAAAATCTTTGGATTGGTGGTGGTTACGAGGGCACCCACTTTTGGATTGATACTAGTCGAAATTTTGTAGGAACGATTATGACACAACTATATTGGGTATATGACGGAGCTTTTGGATACACAAAAGATGGAAGAATAAGAGGAGAAATTTATAAACCTTGGACTGGATACGCTTATAAAAACTAAATTTCACAGTAAGTATCAAAAAAATTAGTCACTTTTAACTAAATTTTTAGATATTTAACTAAATTTGGTCTGAAAAATTGCTCAAATCTTGAAGACCAGACTAAAAATAATCAAGACCGCTACCCGAATGTTCAACGAACATGGGTACAACTCCATTAACCTTTTTGAACTTTCCAATAAACTTGGAATCAGTAGAGGAAACCTCACCTATCATTTCAGTGATAAAGGAAGTTTACTAAGAGCCATTTCAGATGAAATGTGGAGTAAAATAGAGGCTGAACGTTCTAAAACCATCCAACTACCTTCATTTGAAAACTTACATAATGAAGTGCAACTCTATTACAAGTTCCAAAAAGAATATGCTTTCATTTTCACGGATCCCAATGTAATTTCTCAACCTTTTATTAGAAAAAAGTTCAAGGAAATGACGAATAAAACCATTGCAGATATCAAGGCGGGAATCGCTTTTTCTATCAATGCAGGAAATGTAGTGGAAGAGCCTGCTCCTGGTACGTACAATAACATTGCATTTATCACTTGGATGTTGGCATTCTATTGGCATGCACAAAAAGAAATTTGTGACATCTACAATGAAGTAGACGGTGAAAAAATCATTTGGAGCTTCATGTTACCCCATTTTACTAAAAAAGGGAAAGCCTCATTCATTAAGTTTTTTGGAGAAGATTATTTTGATGAGGTCAGTGAGAAATTTGACGTCAACTTAAGCAGCTACATCGCTTTTTAATGATTTCCATCAAATCACATATCAACACCAATACTGCTCAGTTTAAAGAGAATAAAGTAGCTATGGAAAAACTGCTAGAAAAGCTGGAAGGTCATTTGAAAGAAAGTCGTTTTGAAGGAAAAGACAAACACATTGATAAAGCCAGAAGCAGAAACAAGATGTTGGCACGCGAACGCATTGAAATGGTATTGGATCAAGATAGTCCGTTTTTAGAGCTACTGCCACTTGCAGGTATGGAAAGAAAAGGTGGGTTTGGTGCTGGAGGAACTAATGTAAGCGGCATTGGTATAGTGAGTGGCAAACTATGTATGATCAACTCAAACGTAGGTACCCGAAAAGGAGGTTCAGTGGATTACGCAACAGTTTTCAAGGGATTAAGAATTGGTGATATTACAAGAGAAAACAAACTACCCACCATCAACTTAGTGGAAAGCGGTGGAGCCAACCTACCCGATCAAGCTAAAATATTCAACTATGGAGGTGAAGCGTTTAGAGAAATTACTAGACGATCTGCTATGGGCTTAACCACTATATCGGTTGTTTTTGGAAATGCTACTGCAGGAGGAGCATATGTTCCTGGCATGTCAGACTTTGCCATTTTCCAAAAGAAAGCTGCAAAAGTATTTTTAGCCGGTCCACCATTGGTAAAAATGGCTACGAATGAGATTGCCAATGAAGAAGAATTAGGTGGAGCTGAAATGCACAGCAAAATTTCAGGAGTTTCAGACTATTTAGCAGAAGATGAATTGGACGGCATACGTATAGCTAGAGAGCTGATGGAAATCGTAAAAACCACAACCCCTCAACTTATACCTATTGGTAAGATAGAAGCACCCAAACATCACCCCCATGAATTGTTAGGTGTGGTACCGGCAGATCCAAAAACACCCGTGGATGTAAGGGAAGTAATTTTAAGAGTTTGTGATGGATCTAGATTTAGTGAATTTAAACCAGAATATGGCAATACCATGGTTTGTGGTTGGGGAAAAATCCACGGATATCCCATTGGTATTGTAGCTAATAATGGGGTAATATTTTCAGAGTCAGCCAATAAAGGTGCCCAGTTTATTCAACTTTCCAATAAAAATGATATTCCATTACTTTTCATCCAAAACACCACCGGATATATGGTGGGAAAAGCTTATGAAGAGGGTGGAATCATTAAAAATGGAGCTAAACTCATCAATGCCGTTTCCAACAGTAAAGTACCTTCCATTACGTTAATGATTGGATCCTCCTTTGGAGCTGGAAATTACGGGATGAATGGTAGATCCTATGATCCCCGCTTTTTATTCACTTATCCCAATGCAAAAATTGGCGTAATGGGATCTGAACAACTGGCTGGAGTAATGAATATCATTCAGCGTGCCTCTGCAAAAGCAGCAGGTATTCCCTTTGATGAAGACAATGCTAAAGTCATTCAGCAAATGCTGATTAATGAAGCCGAATCTAAAGCATCTGCTTGGCATTCCACTTCCGAATTGTGGGATGATGGGGTTATTGACCCAAGACAAACAAGAAACTATTTAGGCTTTGCATTAGCCATACTATACAACCAAGAAATTAAAGGCGCCAAGGAATATGGAGTCTGGAGAATGTAATGAGCACCATTAATACCATATTGATAGCCAACAGGGGAGAAATTGCCTCAAGAGTGATTCGTACGTGTAAAAAAATGGGTATTCGTTCTATAGCCGTCCACTCTCCTATTGATCAAAATTTACCTTTTGTACACGAAGCTGACATAGCCGTTAAAATAGGCGATAACGCACCCCAAACCTCATACCTCGACCAAGAACTGATCATTAAAACAGCCAAAGAATTTGGTGCTGATGCGATACATCCTGGTTATGGATTCCTTTCTGAAAATGCAGATTTCGCTGCTTTATGTGCTAAAAACAACATCATTTTTATAGGTCCAAATGTGGAAGCCATTAAAGCCATGGGGTCAAAGTCTGAAGCCAAAGTATTGATGCGTAAAAACAAAGTACCTACCATCCCTGGATATGAGGGACTAAATCAAGATACTGCACACTTAATTTCAGAGGCAAAGAAAGTAGGTTTTCCCTTACTACTAAAAGCAACAGCTGGTGGTGGTGGTAAAGGAATGCGTGTTGTGGAGAAAGAAAAAGAATTAGCCGAGAGTATTGAAGCAGCCAAAAGAGAATCACTAAGTGCATTTGGTAACGATGAATTAATCATAGAAAAATACATTTCATCAGGAAGACATATTGAATTTCAAATATTTGGTGACCAATATGGTCATGCTATTCACTTATTAGAAAGAGAATGTACCATTCAACGCAGGCACCAAAAAGTATTGGAGGAAAGTCCATCACCTGTTATGAACGAAAAACTGCGCAAAACTATGGGTGAAGCAGCCGTCAACGCGGCTAAAGCCTTAAACTATGATAACGCGGGAACAGTTGAATTCATTTATGACTACAATACTAAAGAGTTCTTCTTTTTAGAAGTAAATACCAGGCTGCAAGTAGAGCACCCAGTGACCGAAGCCATCACAGGACTGGATTTAGTGAAAATGCAAATTGAAAGTGCTGAAGGCAAAAAACTAAATTTAAAGCAAAATGAAGTCAACGGTAATGGATACGCTATTGAATTTAGACTGTATGCAGAAGATCCAAATAATGATTTTCTTCCAGTAACGGGAAAAATCAAAGCCTTTCAATATAAACCTATGGACGGGTTACGAGTTGAATCTGCAATTCAACAAGGAAGTGATATATCAATCTACTACGACCCCATGATTGCAAAAATCATTGTACATGACGACACTAGAGCTGCAGCCATGCGAAAAATGGGTTCCGTACTGGACAATATGGTTTGTCTTGGCACGGTGACCAATCAGGATTTTTTGAAGCAATTGGTGAGAAATGAATCCATTATAAAAGGTAATTACAACACACACTTTTTAGCAGAACAGTTTAAACTAGATGATCAAACAGCCCAACATCAAGCTCATTTTTTAATAGCTGCCACCTTAAAATTGCATCAAGAAAGAAAGCAAAACCAACTTTTCCTAAAGCAAATACCTGGTGGTTGGCGAAATAACCATTACCGTCCACAGCAAGAATACGTTACAATTGGTGATGAAAGGATGATTGTAAAATACCGGCAAAAAGAAAACGATTTTGAGTTCTATTTCCATGACAACACCTTAAAGGCAACCTTAATTTCTTGTGCTAACGATGAGGTGAAGGTTCGAATTCATGACGCTACCTACCTATTTACGGTAGCCCAAGATGAAGAGGGAATCCATTTACATCAATCTACGCTAGGAACCTTGAGCATAAAAAGAGCGGATCGATTCCCTTCCAGAGAAAAGGAGGTTGAAAAAGGCAGTTGTACGGCACCAATGCCATCGCAAGTGGTTGATATATTGGTAAAACCCAGAGAAAAAGTAAATGAAGGTGATCCATTAGTCATTTTATCTTCCATGAAAATGGAAAATACCATTTACGCAAGCGAAAACGGAGTAGTTGAAGAAGTTTTTACCCAAAACGGAGAAAACATTGAAGCAGGATTCACCATACTTAAAATAAATCCCAATTGAATTACTTTGAAGAAAATAGCACACAATCGTTAGACCAAACATGGGCTTTTATTACATGTGAGGTAGCTGACCATGTAATGACTATAACGCTTAATAGACCAGCTAAAAAGAATGCACTTCACCCTCAAATGGTCAATGAAATTACATTTGCGCTTTCTCATGCTCACCACAATAAAGATGTAAGAGCAATTCTTCTAAAAGCGGAAGGAGACATCTTTTGTTCAGGCGCAGATTTGAAAGCATTTATGGGAGTTTCAGAAGAATTCGAATCCTCCATCCCATCTACTACCAAACAAGTACTGATGGGAGAAATATTTCAAGAAGTACACAAACCCATCATTTGTCAACTTCATGCGAATATTATGGCAGGTGGGCTATTTTTTCTTACAGGAAGTCATTTTGTAATCGCAGACCAAAAGGTAACACTAGGATTACCTGAAGTAAAAAGAGGTTTATTTCCATTTCAAGTTTTAGCGGCATTAGTCACTAAAATCAATAAAAGTAATGCTATAAATTGGTGTATAAGTGGTGACACGATCACAGCCCAAAAAGCATTAGAATGGGGCTTATTGTCAGAAGTGGTAGAAAGCAACGACCTATCAACTAAAACAGAAAGTATTATAGAAAAAATAAAAAGGAATTCTCCAAACGCCATACGGCTTGGTTTAGAAGCGTATGAAAAAATCACAAAAACGGATGATGAGCATCAATACTTGATGGAAATGCTCCAAAAAACCATCATGAGTAAAGACGCGCAAGAAGGGATAAATGCATTTAAAGAAAAACGAAATCCAGTTTGGACTGGAGAGTAAATAAAGAACTATGGGACACGAAAAATTAATCATATCCGCAGCTTTAACAGGGGCAGCAACAAATAGATCTCACTGCCCTTATATTCCATTTACACCCAAAGAATTGGGAGAGGAGTCCAAAAGAGCCGTAGATGCAGGCGCTAGCATCGTACATATTCATGCCAGAGAAGATGACGGTGCACCATCTTGGAGAACCGAAGTTTTTGAAGAAATTCATGAGGAAGTAAGGAAGAGATGTTCAGACGTCATTATCAATTTTTCTACTGGTGCTATTGGCATGTCGGCAGCAGAACGAACTAAGCATTTACATGCTACAAAACCAGATATGGCCGCATTTAATATGGGGAGCATGAACTATGCGATATTTTCAAAAAAAGCAAAGCAATTCTTTTGGAATGCCGTATTTGAAAATTCGTTTGATACCATGATGGAAGTGGTAAAAACCATGAACGAAAATCAAGTCACACCAGAAATGGAGTGCTTTGATACTGGTCATATTAGAAACGCTGAACCGCTTAGACAAATGGGATTACTTCCCGATAATGCGTGTTACAGCTTAGTTATGGGTGTACTTGGTGGAATTCCAGCAAGTACAGAGAATTTAATTCATCAAATTAAACAAGTTCCCGAAGGATCCATGTGGCAAGTGATAGGTATTAGTAGAAAACAATGGCAATTAGCCGCTGTAGCGTGTACAATGGGTGGGAACTTTAGAGTAGGATTGGAAGATAATTTCTATTTACCAAATAATGAAATGGCTAAATCAAATGGGGAATGTGTGGAGTGGGGAGTGAAATTAGCCAATATGATGGGAAGAGAAGTAGCTACCATTGAGGAAGCAAGAGTACAATTAAAAACCCCACTTAAAGAAACCGTATAATGTTTGCTAAAGACACCTTTAAAAATAAGCACATACTGGTTACAGGCGGAAGAAGTGGTATAGGCTTTCAAATTGCAAAAGATTTTCTACAACTAGGAGCAAACGTAATCATTGCCTCAAGGAAGGAAAAACCTTTAGCAGAAGCAGCTGAGAAACTAGCCAATTTTGGAACTGTACTACATAAAGCTTGTGATATCAGAAAAACAGAAGATATAAAGCAACTAGCTAACTTCATTAAGGAAAAATATGGTTGTTTAGATGTCTTAGTAAATAATGCGGGAGGTCAATTTCCTGCATTAACAGAGTACATAAATGACAAAGGCTGGAATGCTGTCATTAACAATAATTTAAACGGCACCTTTTACATGATTCGGGAAATGGGCAATGCTTTTTTCATTCCCCAAAAACAAGGAATAATCATCAATATTATCGCAGATATACATAGAGGATTTCCCGGGATGGTGCATACCGGTGCTGCTAGAGCTGGGGTAGAAAACCTAACTAAAACGATAGCCCAAGAGTGGAGTGAACATCATATCCGAATAAATTGTGTTGCTCCTGGAATAGTAGAAACTTCAGGACTTGACACCTACCCACAACCCGTTCAAGACATGTTTGAAGATGCCAAAAAAGCCATTCCAATGGGAAGATTTGCCACTGCCGAAGATGTTTCTAATGCCGTTTGCTTTTTTGCCAGTGACCTTTCTTCATATTGCACTGGAACAACACTATATGTAGATGGAGCACAACATTTAAATTATGACAAAATGGGACTAGCCCGAGTGATGAAATCATTTTTAAACCCAAGTTAATAAATGGAAGTAAAAGAGAAAAAAGCAATTAAAGGAGGTGAATTTTTATTAACCAAAAGTGATTATTTAACGGTTTTTACTCCGGAAGACTATACCGAAGAGCAAAAAATGTTTAGAAGCTCTATGAGAGACTTCTTAAACAAAGAAGTAGAACCCATTAAAGAAAAATTTGATACTAAAGAAGGCACTGAATTAGCTCCAGGTTTGCTTGAAAAAATGGGTGAACTAGGTTTTCATGGAATTGGTGTTCCAAAAGAATATGGAGGTTTAAACTGTGACATGAAAACAGAATTGGCTTTTGGAGAGATAGCCTCAGATAGTTTTGCATTCAGTCAATCTATAGGAGTTCATACTGGATTAGGTGTATACCCTATACTACTTTACGGGACGGAGGAACAGAAAAAAAGGTACCTCAACGACATTGTAACAGCTAAAATTAAATGTTCCTATTGCCTCACTGAACCTGGATCTGGGTCAGATGCTAATTCGGGAAAAACAAAAGCCATATTTAATCAGGGGCAAAGCCATTACATCCTTAATGGACAAAAAATGTGGATCACCAATTCAGGTTTTGCAGACGTGTTTTTTGTGTTCTGTAAAATTGAAGACGATGAGAATCTATCTTGCTTAATCGTTCACAAGGAATGGGGAGTTAAACTAGGAGCAGAAGAAAAAAAACTAGGCATTCACGGATCATCCACAAGACAAGTCTTTTTTGAAAATGTGGAAGTTCCTGTAGAAAACCTGTTGGGAGAAAGAAATAAAGGGTTTAAGATAGCCATGAACGCATTAAATGCTGGTAGAATTAAAATTGGTGTTGCTAACACCGCTATTGGCAAAAGAGCCTTCAAACTGGGTATAAACTACGCCAATGAACGAATACAATTTGGTGAAAAAATAGCCAATTTTGGAGCGATTAAAGAGAAAATTGCCACGATGGCCGCTAGACTTTATGGGTTGGAAAGCAGCTGGAATAGATCCGCTCAACATATAGATGAAGTCTATGAAGAATTAGTTGCCCAAGGACAAGATAAGTTAGAAGCTAAGATCAAATCTTGCGCTGAATATGCCATGGAATGTGCCATTATTAAAGTCTATGGGTCTGAAGTAGAGTCATATATCGTAGATGAAGCACTGCAAATTCATGGTGGAATGGGCTTTTCAGGTGAAAGTGAAATCTCTATCCACTATCGTAATGTAAGAGGGAATAGAATCTATGAAGGAACCAATGAGATCAATCGAATACTTACACCTACCATGCTTTTAAGAAAAGCCATGAAAGGAGAACTGCCGTTTATGGAAAAGACTATGGCTTTATTCCAAGAGCTAATGAGTGGACAACTTAAAGCCGTTGAAGAGGAAAATCAACCGTTAGTGCTAATTGAAAATTTCATTGAAATTGCCAAAAAAGCGACCCTACTAACTACAGGAATAGCCGTTCAAAAATTTCAACAGGAAATAAAATCTGAGCAAGAAGTGTTGATGCATTTAGCAGATATGATGATTCCACTTTTCATACTTGAAAGTGCATTATTAAGATCGCAAAAACAACAGGCGTCCGTATACACAAATTTAACCTTGATACTGATGTATGAAACAAGCGAATTGTTATCAAAGCATGCCAAAGAAGTCATTTTTGCATCTTCAAGTAATAAAGAAGCAATGCAGAATTATAAGGGAATTAACAGGCTATTTCAACTTCCCCATCGAAATTTAAAAGAGTTAAGGAGGGAAGTCGCCAATCATTTTATCCTAAGAAACGAATACAAACTAAATTAAAGAATAGTGAAGAGTCCGATAGCATATTTTTTAGAATGGGAAAAGAAAACACCTAATCAGGTTTTTTTAAGACAGCCCAAAGGAAAAACATGGAAAGAAATCACCTATAAAGAAACAGCAATTGAAGTCAGAAAATTGCTTCAGGTATTGAAAGATATGGGGCTTAAAAAAGGAGACCATATTGGTATTCTTTCCAAAAATTGTTATCACTGGATCATTGCTGACTTGGCCATATCACTTGGTGGATATATTTCAGTGCCCTATTATGCAAGCTTACCAAAGGATCAATTGAAGGAAGTCATTGAAAAAAGTGATATCAAATTATTATTTGCAGGGAAACTAGATGAGTGGGGAAACAAAGGAGAAGCACTTCATGACGAATTAAAAGTCATTAAATTCCCTCACTATGAAGGAAATGCCAAAGTAGATTTGGGTGAAGAATGGGAAGCACTAATGAAAGATAAAGATGAAGCCAAAGACTACACTCTACCTGAGCTGGATGAACTGTGGACTATACTTTTTACTTCTGGCACCACAGGAAGCCCCAAAGGAGTTATGCTGAATTACAGCAACATAGCTGTTGTTTTTAGAGATGAAGAAAAATATAACACTCTTGGCGTTAACGAGTTGAAAGAATTTAGATTCTTTTCATTTTTACCCTTGAATCATGTAGCTGAACGAATTGTGATTGAAGGCGCTGCGCTTTATAAAGGCGGATCCATATCATTTGGGGAATCTATAGATACTTTTGTAGACAACCTAAAAGATACGCAACCGACTGTTTTTTTCGCGGTACCTCGTATATGGAGCAAATTCCAATCAGGCATCTTTGGTAAAATTAAACCTGAAGTGGTAAACACACTGCTTTCCGTTCCATTGATCTCTTCTTTATTTCGTGCCAAACTTAAAGTAGCATTGGGGTTAGCTGAAGCAAAAATCGTATTAACAGGTGCAGCCCTTACCCCAGTTCATTTAAAAAAATGGTATAGAAAGTTAGGGTTAAACTTAAGAGAAGTTTATGGGGCAACTGAAGCCTGTGGTGCTGTGACTTTAACACCAAAAGACGAATTGAGTGATGTGAATGCGGGTAAACCTATCGCTGGAAGTAAAATTAAAATTGAAGACTCTACTGGTGAGATCATTTATTTCTCTGAACAAAATATGCAAGGCTACTATAAAGACCCTGAAAAAACAGCGGAAATCCTTAAAGATGGATGGATTTACAGCGGTGACAAAGGAAGAATAGATAAAAATGGCAGTTTACATATAGTTGGACGTGTAAAGGACGCATTTAAAACAGAAAAAGGAAAATACGTCACCCCAAATCCAATAGAAGAAAATTTACTTAAAAGTGACTTACTGGAACAAGCCTGTGTGGTAGGATTAACTACACCTCAACCAATTGCATTAGTTAACTTATCTGAAAACGGGTTGAAAAAAGATCGTAAACAAATTACCACCGACCTTAAGCAGCATATAGATGTGGTAAACCAAAACTTAGCTAATTACGAAAAGCTATCCACTATTGTGATTACTAAGGAACCTTGGAGCGAACAAAACAAATTACTCACTCCTACATTAAAAGTAAAGCGAAACAAAATTGATGATAAATACATGAATAAGTACCTTAATTGGCATAGAGAATCTGAAAATATCATCATAGAATCATGAGTATCAATACAGAAATAAAGAGGATTTATGAAGTTCAGTCCAACCCAAAAAATGTGCTGGCATTACGTAATTCTAGCTATCAAGATCGTATTGCTAAAATTAAAAGTATTTACAACTACATTTTAAACAAAAGTAATCACGATAGAATTGCAGAAGCGCTTTATAAAGATCTTCGAAAATCAAATGAAGAAGTAATAACTACAGAAATGACTCCAGTCATTCTAACCATCAAAGAAGTCTGTAAAAAACTGAAACATTGGATGAAAGATGAGCACGTTCCATCTCCCGTTACAATGGTTGGCATGTCCTCTTTCATCAAGTATGAATCAAAAGGAAATATCCTCATTATAGGTCCATGGAATTACCCCTTTCAGTTAGCGATTTATCCATTAGTATATGCTATAGCAGCTGGAAATACTGCGATCATAAAACCATCTGAATTTTCATCAAACACGGCCAATGCTATTAGTATTATGATTAAGGAATTATTTGATGAAAATGAGGTAGCTGTGGTAGAAGGAGGAATACCTGAAGCTACTGCGCTGTTAGCCCTTCCATTTAATCACATTCATTTTACTGGTAGTCCAAAAGTGGGGAAAATAGTCATGGAGGCCGCAGCAAAAAACCTAACAGCCGTTACGTTGGAATTGGGTGGGAAATCACCCGTAATTATAGATGGGTCAACTAATCTCAATTCTACTGCCGAAAAGGTGTGTTGGGGAAAAACGTTAAATAGTGGACAAACCTGTATCGCACCTGATTTTGCGTTAGTTCAAGAAAATGCATTAGATGGATTCGTTGAAGGATTTAAAAGGGCATGTGAAAAGTTTTATGACCCAAATAAAAAAGGAATAGACCAATCAAAAGATTATGGAAGAATAATCAATGATACCAACTTTGATCGTGTTCTAGCGCTCTTAGAAGATGCGAAAGAAAATGGAGCTAAAGTAGAATTTGGGGGTGAAGTGAATAAGCAAGATCGATACATACAACCTACCTTACTTTCCAATATAAATATGGAAATGAAAATTATGCAAGATGAAATTTTCGGACCAATCCTTCCGGTGGTTCCCTTTAAAAACAAAGAGGATGTGACTGAATTACTAAATTCATTTCCATCGCCTCTTGCTTTGTATATTATGAGCAACAATAAGGATAATACAAAATATTTTCTAGATCATACGGTTGCTGGAGGAACATGCATTAATGAACTTATGCTTACTTCTGTAAATCCGCATCTCCCCTTTGGAGGTGTAAACAACAGCGGAGTAGGTAAAACTGGAGGAAAACATAGTTTTATGGACTTCTCCAACCAAAGGGGGGTAATTAAACGTAAATATGGGAATAGCATAAAATTAATCTACCCACCATTCAACAAACAAATTTTCAAATATTTTCAAAAAATCATAAAATTTTAAAATGAGTAAGAAAACGGCATTCATAACAGGGAGTAGTAGAGGCATTGGTAAGGCCATTGCCCTAAGATTAGCCAAAGAAGGATATAATATTACTGTAGCCGCCAAAACAACGGAACCGCATCCCAACCTTGAGGGTACAATCTACACAGCTGCCGAAGAAATTGAAAAAGCTGGGGGCAAAGCATTGCCTATAGTGGTAGACATCAGAAATGAAGAAAACGTAAAATCAGCTGTTCAGCATAGTGTAGATAAGTTTGGAGGTATAGATATACTAGTCAATAATGCAAGTGCCATTTCTTTAACCATGATTGAAGAAACGGAAATGAAGAGATATGACTTAATGCACGACATTAACGTTAGAGGTACATTTATGGCTTCAAAATACTGTATTCCACATTTAAAAAACAGCGAAAACGGACATATTCTTACTCTTTCTCCTCCCATGAATATGGATCCAAAATGGTTTGGATCTCATTTAGCTTACACCATGAGCAAATACGGCATGAGTATGACGGTTATAGGTCAATCTAATCAACTCAAAAATCACGGTATAGCATCCAATGCCCTCTGGCCAAAAACTACTATTGCCACAGCAGCTATCAAAAATTTATTAGGCGGTGATAGCATAGTAAAAGTGAGTAGAAAACCGGAAATTATGGCTGATGCCGCTTTTGAAATCTTGCACATGGATGCAAGTAAAGTGACTGGGAATTTTTTCATAGATGAATATGTCCTAAGAGATGTTGGTATAACTGATTTTGATCATTATGCCGTTGACCCTTCGATGAGTTTAATGAAAGATTTATTCATCTAAATGAACAACTACTATTTCACATCTGAACATCAACTATTTAGAAAATCCCTTAGAGATTTTTTAAATCGTGAGATAGTACCCCACATTGATCAATGGGAAGAAGAAGGTGAAATCCCCAAGTCTGCTTTTAAAAAACTGGGTGATATGGGTTACTATGGGCTTGGTTTTGAAGAAAGTTATGGAGGAATGTCTACCGATATTTTTTACACCATGATTTTAGTAGAAGAACTTAACAAATGTAATTCTGCTGGAACTGCCGCTTCTCTTCTGTCTCACTCCACATTAGCACTAGAACATCTTTCAAAAAATGGATCAGAATTTCTTAAAAAAAACTATTTAAAGCCTGGTATCTCAGCAGATTTAATTGGCTGTCTAGCTATTTCAGAGCCACAAGCAGGATCAGATGTATCAAACATTCAAACCAAGGCTGAAGATAATGGAGATCATTACATGATAAATGGATCTAAAACATTTATCACCAATGGAGTTAAATGTGATTTTTATGTAGCAGCCGTAAGAACAGAAGAAAAAGGGTATGATGGTATCAGCATGATGGTCATAGACAGGTCCGATTCTGGTATTAAAACCAGTGCCCTTAAAAAATTAGGCTGGCATGCATCAGAAACTGCAGAAATTTCGTTTGACAATGTAAGAGTTCCTAAAGAAAACTTGATTGGTGAGATTAATAAAGGGTTTTACTATATCATGGAAAAATTTGAATTAGAAAGACTTATTTTGTCAACAGGGGCACTTGCGTCTGCAGAATATGCATTGGAGTATGGCTTACAATATCTATCAGAAAGAAAAGCATTCAATAGATCATTAAATACATTCCAAGAACTTAGACACCGAGTGGCTCAATTATCAGCCGAATTAGCCTGTTTAAAAGCATTTAATTACCAAATCTGTGATGCACTACAACGGAAAGAAAACGTGACTAAAGAATGCGCTATGAGCAAACTGCTTTGTACCGAATTTATGGACAAACTAAGCTACCAGGTACTTCAATTTTTGGGTGGATATGGTTACATGGAAGAATATAAAGCGGCTCGAATATTTAGAGATAGCAGAATTGGGACCATTGGAGGTGGCACTTCTGAGATCATGAGAGAAATTATAGCTAAATCAATAATAGGATAAAAAATAAAAAATGAAGAATTACTATTTTAATGAAGAACACGAACTTTTCAGACAAGGACTAAGAGATTTCTTGAATAAAGAAGTGGTTCCTAACATAGAAAAGTGGGAGGAAGAACAACGTATCCCAAAAGAGATATTCAAGAAATTTGGAGATATGGGATACTTAGGCTTAAACTATCCAGAAAAGTACGGTGGAATTGATGCTGATTTCTTTTATGCGGTGGTATTTACAGAAGAAATTTCAAAAGTATTTTCAGGTGGATTTATGGCTGCATTTGCGGTACAACAGTTCATGTCAAGTCCATATTTAATGAAGCATGGTTCTGATTTTTTAAAGGAAAAATATTTAACAAAAGCCATTTCAGGTGATGCTATATGCTCAATAGCGATCTCTGAGCCAAATGCAGGTTCTGATGTGGCTAATATCAGAACAACAGCCGTAAGAGAAGGCAATTATTATATTGTTAACGGTTCAAAAACATTCATCACAAGTGGTGTTTATGGCGATGTACTTGTTACGGTAGTAAAAACAAAACCTGAAGAAGGGTTTAACGGCATTAGTTTACTAGTAATTGATAGAGATGCAGAAGGAGTTTCTGCTACTAAATTGAAAAAATTGGGATGGCATGCTTCGGATACAGCTGAATTGTCATTTGACAATGTAAAAGTTCCGGTAGAGAATTTATTAGGAGAAGAAAATCATGGCTTCTTTTATTTAATGGATGGATTACAGTTAGAACGATTAGTAGGAGCCATTGGTGGATATGCTGGTTCGGAAGCCGCCCTTGATTATTCATTGCAATATATGTCAGAAAGAGAAGCCTTTGGTCGACCCATAAATAAATTTCAGGTACTAAGACATCGTGTGGCCCAGATGTCATCAGAAATAGAAAGCATCAAGTATTTTGTATATCACTGCTGCAGGCTTCACGCTGATGGGGAATATGTAGTAAAAGAATGTTCCATGGCTAAATTACTGGGGACCGAACTGTCGGATAAAGTCATGTACCAATGTCTTCAATTTTTTGGTGGATATGGCTACATGGAAGAATATAAAATGGCCAGAATGTTCAGGGACAGTAGAATAGGGACTATTGGTGGAGGAACTTCAGAAATCATGAGAGAAATTATTGCGAAAATGGTTATAGATGATAAGTCTTATCAAAAATCAACGAATACACCCATCATAAAAACTAAACCAACTAACGGATCAATGAATGGTTCATCAACCACAAAAAATAATACAAACAATCAAATAAATACAACTATGAGTTACGAAAGTACATTTAATACAATGAAGGAGAAAGCAGAAAGTGCACAACCACTAGGATCTGTTCTAAAATTAAATTTTGGCGAAAACAGAATCGTAATTGACGGCACAAATGGATCTAACCAAGTTTCTGGAGAAGATATAGATGCCAATTGTACAGTTGATGTAAGCTTGGATGATTTTACCTCTATGCTTAATGGTGACTTAAACCCAATGGGAGCATTTATGTCAGGGAAAATGAAGGTTAAAGGAGACACTGGAGTTGCTTTAAAGCTGCAAACTCTTTTTAGCTAGATTTTTCTTGAACAAAGCAGAAAAAAATGTAGTGGTAATCGGTGCCGGCCCAGCTGGTGCCGCTGCTGCTTACTACCTTCAAAAAGATGGTTATGAAGTAACCGTGCTTGAAAAAGAATCATTTGTAGGTGGTCGAACCCATGGATATGAGAATGAGCAAGTTCGATTTGACACTGGTGCTAGTTTTTTTACCAACTTCTATCCGCTACTAAAAGAGTTAGTGAAAAAACTGGAGATTGAGGATGAAGTCATTGAATTAGAAAGAAGAGTAGGATTAAAATACAATGAACAAATTGCCGAATTTAAGTTCGGAAGTTTTAGATCATTTTGGAACCTTCCATTTATTGAAGCAAGAGATAAGTGGATTATGTTATGGAATACCATAAAGCTCTCATTGCAAAGAGGTAAATTAGATTTAGTTTCGCCTGATAAATTAGCTGCTATAGATGATGAATCCATAGCAGATTGGGCTACAAATAGTATGTCATATAAAATTTATCACTTTTTAATTAAACCAGGTGTTGAACCCTTCTGGTATTTTTCTTGTGAAGACGTATCAAGAGCTATGACTACCGTATTGCAAGCCAGGGCAGCTGATGCAAAATTTTACACTTTCAAACACGGCATGGCTCGAATATCTGAAAAACTACTTGAAAATTGTAAAGTCCATCTAAACGCTAATGTGAACGCAATAAGTGTAAATGGAAACGTAGAGATCAACTATTCTACAAAAGAAAAAACTGAAAAAATCAAAACTGACTATTTAGTAATGGCGACACCTGCAACGGTTTCCTCAAAACTATTAAACAGCCAACTCAATAATCCATTGGGCACATTTATTAAATCTCAAAAATATGTACATAACATACATGCGGCCTATTTAATAGATGAAGGTGAAATAAGCGGATTTCATGCCTATTATTATCCGTGTGGAGATTGGAATACACCCATTGGTGCCATTGTTTTCCATAAACTAAAGTGTCCAGAATCTATAAAAGCTCCACATGGGAAGGAGCTGGTCAGTATTTATTTGCTTGATGAGCCCTCAAAAGCTATTATAAATAGTAATAAAAATGATCATGAAATAATGAATGAGGTTTGGGAAATGGCATGTGATTTCCTTCCAAAATTGACAAAGATTAAAGAAAATGTGACCATTATAAAACGAAGAGAAGCTATACCTCTTCACGAAGTAGGGCGATATAAACAAGCCAATCAGTTAAAAAATGAAAGTTTAGGTAAAATATTTTTTACAGGAGATTATCTCTCGTGCGCAACTGTGGAGGGTGGACTAAGAAGTGGTAGATGGGTGGCTTCAAAAATTTCAAATAAAGAAATTACTTTTTAAACATCGTATTTAAGATTTTATCCCAAACTGTAGTCGTGAAACCAAAACCATTTTCTGGATCTCTGTAATGATGCATCAAATGATGCTTCACTAACATTCTAAAATATTTATTTTTTAATGTCATATGATGACTTGCGTAATGGAACCAGTCATATATCAAATAGGCTAAAACCAGCGAGAAAAAAAAGGGAGAAGCCATATACCTTCCCAATAACTCAAAAGATATCCAATAAAGTAAAATTCCACCAGGAATGGAAACTAAGGGAGGGACAACTAAACGTCTAGGATCATTTGGATAATCATGATGAGCTCCATGGATCAGATATAATAATTTTTTACCAAGTTCTGTTTTTGGATTACTATGGAAGACATATCTGTGGCCAGTATATTCAATAAATGTCCAAAGTATAAAACCGCCAAAAATTAGAGGTAGATTATACCATAACTGATATTGACCCGTGTAAGAAAAAAAAATGGTTTCGTATAAGAAATATAAAATTACCGGGATGAAAATTACAAATGGCACAATGTGATGAGTAGTTGTAATACTTTCCAAAAATTGATTTTCATAAATTTTTATGGATTCTTTTCCAGAAATAAAAAGAGGTTTATTGTCTTTAGATATTTGATCTTTCATCATCAACAAATTTTGCAAAATTAAATCACTAAAACAAATATAATTAGTCATTTTTATCTAATTTTATTGGTGTTTTTAGATAGTAATTATGATTCAAAAAACACATACCAAAATTATACATTCAACAATAGAAAATTGTTATAAGACTCCTATCTATGGAGATGTGAGAAAAATCATGACGGGTTATCTAATTCTCCCAGCGTCAGAAGGGGTAATGGATGATAAAAGTTGGGCAAATCCAATGGGTAAACGAATTGTAATAGCATTTGGAAAGCCATTATGTACAGAACAGATAGTTGAAAGGGAAGAAAATATGTACTGGAAATATGAACTTGTCAACTTTCAACAAAGTTCATTTTTTTTCACCAACAAAGTAACTGCAGAAATTAAAGTCTCTAAAATAAAATCCAATAAATGCGAGGTGTCAACTACATACTCTTTTTATTCAAACGGAATAATTTCTAAGTTTATTTGCTTTCTTTTTGTTCATATGCTCTGGAGTGGCTTGCAAAAGAAAGGACTAAATAACATTAAAAAATT
The DNA here is from genome assembly GCA_902536695.1 of uncultured Bacteroidota bacterium. Lineage (GTDB taxonomy): Bacteria > Bacteroidota > Bacteroidia > Flavobacteriales_D > Parvicellaceae. The sequence continues at coordinate 18,095 of CACAYQ010000023.1, forward strand.
AGCTGAAAATAATGAACCTTACTTTTATCCTAGGTAATTTAGGATTCAGATAGCGCAACCAATTGCTCAAAAGAAAAGTCAATTTCAGCTTTTGTTTCCTTAATTTCCAGTTGCAATTTCTTCACTTTTTTAGCATCTACAGATTTATACAGTTCATATTCCAGGGAAGTTAACTTATCTTCCAATTTACTAATTCTATTTTCTAACGATCTCTGCTTATTAAGTTGCTTTTTATTGTAGCTCTTTTTAGTCTTTTTTTCCTCTGACCTAGCACTTATTTCCAGAATCGAACCGTAGTAACTTTCTATGAATTGGCTTACTTTTTCGTGATATGTTTTTACATTTTGATCTTTTATAAAGTATACCTTTTCAGTCAATCCATCTAAAAAATCTCTATCGTGTGAAACCAAAAGCAAGGTGCCCTTATAATCAAGTAACGCTTCTTTTAATATTTCTTTTGATGCCATGTCAAGATGATTAGTAGGCTCATCCAGAATTAAAAAGTTATTGGGTTGGAGTAGTAATTTACATAAAGAGAGTCTAGTTTTTTCGCCACCCGAAAGCACTTTTACTTTTTTTTCTACATCATCACCAGAGAATAAAAAGGAACCTAAAATTTGACGTATTTTCCTTCTTACCTCTCCAACCGCTACTTCATCTATAGTTTCAAATACAGATAGTTCCTGATCTAGTTTTTGTGATTCATCTTGAGCAAAGTATCCTATCATAACTTGATGTCCAAGTTCAATTTCTCCATCGTACTGAATATCCTTGACTATGGATTTTATGAAGGTTGATTTGCCCATTCCATTTTTTCCAATCAACGCTATTTTATCTCCATTAGAAATAGACAAGTCAACATCATTAAAAATGATCTTTTGATCATAGTTTTTTGAAAGGGACTTAACCTTAAGGATTTCTTTTCCTGCGTGTGTAGGGTCTGGGAATTGAAACTTAATTCTATCGTTTTCTAACTGATCAATCTCAATTTCTTCTACTTTATCAAGTTTCTTAATTAGGGTTTGGGCAAAAGCTGCTTTATTTTTTTTGGCTCTAAATTTATTAATAAGCTCTTGAGTATGCTTTACCATTTTCTCCTGATTTTTCTTAGCCGCAATTTGAGTAATAATTTCTTCCTCTCTTAGAATAATATAGTTAGAATAGTTGCATTTGTAATCATATGCCTTTCCGTTAGCCAATTCAATAGTCCTATTGGTAATGTTATCTAAAAAGGTCTTATCGTGAGAGATTAATAATATTATTCCTGGATATTGAACTAAATATCTTTCTAGCCATTGTATGGACTCGATATCAAGATGGTTTGTAGGTTCATCTAATAGCACTACTTCAGGCTTTTGGATAAGTAATTTAGCAAGCTCTACTCTCATTTTCCAACCACCAGAGAACTCGTTACACGCTTGATTTAATTCATTTTGATGAAATCCAAGACCTTTTAATAGAAGTTCTGCATCTTTTTGTTGATTATCCGCATCTAAATGATTAAGCCTTTCGTTTAGCTCTGTTAATTCATCTATTAATTTCATGTAAGAATCAGATTCATAATCTGTCCTAATGGTTAAGTCTGAATTAATCTGATCTAGTCTATTATTTAAATCAAAAACTTCATGATTAGCGGTTAGTAATTCTTCTAGTATAGAATTACTTGAGTTTACTTTTAACTCTTGTGGAAGATAACCAACGGTAAGCGTATTCTGCTTTTGGATAGATCCTGAAGTAGGTTGTTGATCACCGGTAATTAATTTTAAAAGTGTAGATTTTCCAGCACCATTTTTTCCAACGATTCCAATCTTGTCCTTATTATTTATTTGAAAAGAAATATTCTTATACAAATCTCTTCCTCCAAAACTGACCGATATGTTAGTTAGATTAAGCATAAAAAAAAGCCCTAAGATAGGGCTTTCATTAGAGGGTCATTTGAATTAGAAATGCCATAAATCGTGTTCAAAAAGGAAAACTTCGTTTCGTATTCTCTCAGACTCAAGAAGCGCATCAAGACCTTCATAGTTTGGAGATACAGTTCTGTCAAATACGTTACTCTCCTTATAGATATAAGAGGAGAACTCTCTTTTCCAGAACAAGTCATCAAAGCTCATGCGTTGAGCATCATTGTCTGGGTTATACACGAAAAAGTTTTGGAACACATACCTACACTCAGGAAAATATAACCAAAATAATTTTTTAAGTCCTACAATTTCTTGAGTTTCAGGGTTAACCGCATAAACAACAGGTGCAATACCTATAATTCTGACATCTAAAACCGATCTCTGCTTATCAAAGAACCAGTCTTCTTTTATTTCATACCTGACTATATCTCTAGCAGTATACTTTTCGATGTAGCTTACTTTGAGTACATCTCCGTTATCATCTAGAACGGGCTCGTCATTTGCAATGGAATCTTTTAATTGCTCCTGACCAAATTTAGCTTCAAGTTTCCTTTTAAACTCAGGATCTGTAACGTTCCCATTTGATGGTCTGACAGGAAATCTGAACTTATCATCTAAATCCAATCCATTTAAATCATAAACGGTTAAACTACCTTCTTCAAGTGCACCATATCTAATAATATCGAAAAGGGATAATCTATCAGAAAGCTTTTCAAGGGGATAATACAACTTATGATTCATCTTCTCTCTCAAGTCGATAACTCTCCATACTCGTTTGCCCCACATTACATCGGCTTCTCGCAAGTGTGGATATTGTACTACTCTTTTAGTAGGAATATGTTCTTGAATATATACACCATCTAGTACGCCTGACTGGGTACTCACACCTGAACCTGGTAATTGTGCACACAATACACCGGAAATCAATAATGTGGTTAATGTAAAAATTAAATTTTTCATACTGCTTAAATTAGTTTAAGTACTATACCGCTTTCTAAACGAGTTTTCTTACCATTGGTTTCATTGATCACATCAATGCCCGTAAATGTCAAAGATCCTCCTTTAGGTATTTTTTTAACAGCAGCTTTCATTTCACCTGTTAATCTATTTGATTTTGAAGAATATTCAATTGGTTGGCCATTCTTTGTGGTAAAAAGCTTAAATCCAACTACTTTATAAGGCACGTTTAATGGACTATCACCAAGATTAGCTTTAATAGTAGAATAACTTACTGCATTAGCCTTTTTTAGGTTTCCACCAGCCTTATTAGCAAATTTTGCGATAGGTTTAGGTAGAGGAAATACCCTAAATGTCTCATCGGCTAATTTAGCCGTAGAACCATCTTCTGCTGTTGCTTCAACAATTAGCCTTGCTTCTTTAGCTCTTACATTGGATACGGTTGCAATGTAAAAACCTTTTCCATCTGGCTTTGAACTAACTGAGCAGCCAATTCCTTTTACTCTAATAGCCTCAGGTTTATATCCTGATGCTGAGACTCTTAATTTATTTTTCCAATTAATGTATAATACTTGAAGATCTGCGGCTGATATAGCAGCATTAGGAGCACCAACAGAATAATTAAATCTCCAAGGCTTCCACTTTTCGTTACCTTTAACTTTTACAGCAATTTCACCATAAAGTACGTGGTCTCCCACTCCACCAGAAATATTGAGTTGATCACCTGCATTTCCGTTAAATACTTTCATGTTGGCCTTATCTCTGCTACCGTGAGGTTTTACATACTCAGACGAGTCATCTTCCCAATATCTAATTTTCATCGCTTCAGTAGAGTCATAGGCAGCAATCATTACTTTCAAACCAACGGAATCACCCTGGTTAATGTAACTAGTTGCAGAAAAGGCTAACGGTTCGATTTTGTTAAAATCAAACGTATTTACTTTAACTCTATCATCAATTAATTGTGTTGCTAAGGTTTGTACAGATAATACATCCGATCGAAGAGAAGTCATCACAGCAGTTGCGGCAACAATAGGTGCGTGATCGAACTGACCAAATATCCAAGGATATTTTTCACCATGGTTCATTACGTATTTTTGAATAGTAAGACGTTGCCAAATACTCTTGACCGTTTCGGTGTCCTCTTTGTCTATTTGATTTAGTGCGGCCAATGAATCTATTCTTACAGCTACATCAGATGCAAAAGCTATTTTTTCTGCTTCATTGGTTAGTAATTCAGGGTCTTCAATGAAAGCTGTGTCTAATACATACTCAATTTTCTTGCTTACCTTTTCTCCATTTTCTTCAACTACTATTTCTCCAGGCTTATCCGCTATTAACTGGCATATTTTATTTCTATAATTATGCAATTTTTTCATCATAGCGGCACCTTCAGGGGCAATGTGTTTAAAATCGGGTCCTGCCAACATTCTAGTAGGCGTATCATAGTCATCTTTTTTCATGTACCCAGACAGATCTTTAATGTGAATATATCCATCATCTGTGATATGAAATAAATCGTTATGGTAAAAATCCTTTTCTTCTGTTGATGATTCTTCGTCATTAGCAACTATTCCTAAGCCATTTATTAAATCTGCAAGTGCGTTAATTTTAGTAACTGCGTCTGGATTATTATCTGGATCTAATATAGCATATTCAATTCCTTGTATCTCCTCCAGCTTTGTATCTGGTTTTGCAGCACCAATTAACATCCAAAGATTTCTGGCAACCAAATCGTTACACATATTTCTTGTTTCCACGATAATGGAATCCTTAACACCAATCAGTTCTGAAACTCTCTTCGTTTCTGGATTGTTTTTACCACTTGTTTGAACCAGAGTTGCGTATTTTCTATCTAAATTTCCAATAATGTCTTCATTAAAAGTCTCTGTATTACTTATACTACTTTCAATTTTATTGTTTAGAGTTACGAACGCATTAATAATTTCCTTGGAAACATTCATTGCAAGTAAAGCCATCAAAACTAGGTACATTAGACCTATCATTTTTTGTCTTGGGGTTTCTTTGCCTCCTCCCATAGTTTCTTTTTTTTGTTAATTAATTAAATTACCCGTTAACATTCATTGCAGATAGCATATTCCCATAAACCGTGTTTAATGATGCTAAATTTGTAGTTAACTCAGACATAGTTTCTTTGTACTTTCTCGTATCTTCCAAGGAAGAATGAAGATTACTCATAAGTTCATTAATGCCAGAGTACATTTCCTCACTAGCTTTTAGATGAGCTGATGCCCCCTTGAGCTGCATTTCATAAACATTATTAAGTTCTGACAGATTACCAGATACTTGATCTATTTTATCTCCAAAATTTGAGTCACCAGCTGAAATACTAGTTATTTCTTTTACAGAATTAGCAGCGGAATCGTATGCTGATGATAACTCACCAACTTTGCTGGAAGCTCCTTTGATATTTTCAACAAGCTCACTATTTGCATCGGCTGTTGCTGTCATATCACCTATTTTTCCGGCACTGTCACTCAAATTTCTCATCCCCGTTCCAAGACTCTCTATTAGTTCCGGTTCTATCTTAGCTTTGGCAAGCATGTTATCTAGCTGCTCCACTACAGACTCATCTGAACTTTCAGGAAGAGAGTGTAAATCATCATCTTCTCCATGGCCAAGGGCCAATTCTGGGTAGGCTAAAGACCAATCCACTTCTTCATGTAAAGGTTCATGTGCAGATAACATAAAAATTACGGCTTCAACGCCTAAGCCAGCAATTAGCATTATACCAGCACCAGGCCAGTGTTGGATTTTAAACATTGCACCTACTATTACTAGTGCACCACCATAGCCATAGACATATTTCATTATTGTCTTGAACTTTTTACTTTCGAAAAAACTGTCTCCTCCGCTCATTTTTTAGA